>JALEGL010000004.1 GCA_022763185.1 bacterium
ATTTTTTCACTCCCGTGCACTTTGGTCATATAAAATGACCAAGTGTTATCACTATTTTTTCTTGTGTTTTGGATAACGAACTGAGTCTCTGATCTCTAATAAGTTGTTATTAGAGCCGGGGACTGAGCCTGATACCAATATGCAGTTTTTGTCCTCTAGAATGCGAACAATTTTTAAGTTTTGTACGGTGACGCGTTCCACACCATAGTGACCAGGCATTTTTTTGTTTTTATAAACCAAGCCTGGAGAAGTTGAGTTACCAATGGAACCCCCGTGTCTGAACATTTCATGGGTACCGTGAGTGCGGCTTTGTCCACCCATGTTCCAGCGCTTGAATACCCCTGTAAAACCTCGCCCTTTGGTTAAACCAGAAACGTCAATTTTTTGACCTTCTTCAAACACATCCGCAATGTTGACGGTTTGACCTTCTTCATATTTGGCCAATTCTTCTTCATCAACGCGGAACTCACGAACAAACTTTTTAGGTGTGGTTCCTGCTTTTTTAAAATTGGCAATGTCTGCTTTATTGCTATGCTTGTCTTTTTTCTCCAAAAAGCCTAATTTAACAGCATTATAGCCATCCTTATCCATGGTTTTTTTCTGTAAGACCACACATGGACCAGTTTCAATAATACTCACCGGCACGCGTTTTTCAGATTTTTCATCGTTAACTTGTGTCATGCCAATACGACGGCCCAACAAGCCTAAAGGCTTAATTCTTTTTACTTCTTTGCTCATTTTTTCTGCTCCTGTCTTAGGGGAATAATCCATTTGCGAACACAAATGCCCAGCGCCCCAGATTTGTGGACGTATATAGTACAAAGCACTCATGAATGCAAGGTCTAATTATTACTAAGATTTTTAATTTTTTAGCGCTTTTTTTGCTCTCAATTAGTTTCCAGAGCATTATTTTATGGAACATCGTGCTTGTGATAATAAAAATCAGGTTCGCATACCCTATCGAATATCATGGTGATTACACACATAAAAAGAGCGCTTTTAATACGATAAAAGCGCTCTTTTTAAACAATTCTGTTGTGTTTTTGTATTAGAATTCAGACACTGCTACGTGAAGCAATGTCCCCTCACTAACGTTACATTGCTCAAGCTGGTTTATAGTTTCAACAATACATGACCCGTTCCAATTGTAGGCGTTATATTCCCCATTATCAACACTTAGATAGTTTGTTACTGTTGCAACATCTCTTGTATATTCAAAATAACACGTTTCACCTGGATCACAAACAATGCTTATGTACTGAGAGGCCTCTGTTGTCATGATTAACCTCACACTATTAGATGTTGCATTATCTACAGTGAGTAGTGTTTTGCCATTGCTTTCTAAGCTGGCCAAATAACTTGGGCTGATATCTTCTGAATTCATTTTTCTATATTTTAGCCCCTCTGTATCTGCACAAGAAACCATAAACCCTGCCATTAATATCAAACATAATACTTTAATTTTCATTTCATTCTCCTTTGAAAAATTCATTTCGTTACAGAAATCAATTTAGCAAGAAAACATGAACTTAAAATGAACCTAAAACTTATTGTTTTTAATGCCGTGTTAATTGTAAAGCGATATTATTATTACGTGGGCTCAAAATCTTTTATTCGCATTGACCCGGTATATCCGTGATCAAATACAAGTCTCCTTGAGGATAATCTTGAGCTATACTTTGAAAACTCTGCAATTGCTGAACATCGTTGATGGTCCACACACCCACCTGTTCACCGTTGGCCAAACGCTTTTTCACATTATCTATAGAGATTGCAGCTTCCAAAAGATTATCTTCTACGATGTTACCGCCTTGTTCAACCACATCTTTACCAAAATTCCACACATCTTTGAATATTTTAGGTGCATCGGCAAGCTGCTCATCACCAAATTTAGCAATGTCATCAGTCACATGGCCCACACTTTGATAAAAATCTGTCACTTGTTGACGCGAGTTTTCTATGTTTGGATCAGGAAAAAAGAAATCAATACCATCAAAATCATTTTTGTAACCAAAAGGTACCAGAGTCTTCTTTTGCATGTTTTGAACGGCAAGGTGGTGCAAAGCTACCCCTAAACCTCTAAACTGTTCCAAAATTTTTTCATCAAATGAGCTGATGACCACTTGGTCTGTGGGCATTCTCTGAATCAAAGCTTTAAGCTTTTCTAAATCATGAGTTATGTTTGCTGGTAAATCCTTAAACTCTAAAAATATCTTTCCTGAGTAAGTGCCTTCAATCAGTAAATCTACAACTTGTGGTAAAGTAGGAATGTATTCACCATTGGCCAATTGACACAGATTCATACCATCTTTCCAATTTTGTTCTGCTATTTTGGTATCCGCTTCTACCGCGCAGGTTTGGGCAATGGTTTGACCCAAACGACTGTCATGGAAGATAATAGGCATTTTGTCTTTGGTAAACCGTATATCAATTTCCAAACCATCCATCGTTTCACGGATCACTTGATCAATTGCTGATAATGAATTTTCTGGAACATCTTCAGAATGAAAACCACGGTGTGCAATACAATAAGATTTAGCATATAGAGAGGTAGACAACATTCCTAAGGCTAAAAATAAACATGGACACATCCATTTAGAATATGCTTTTTTCATATGCCCTACCTACCCTTAAATAACGCAAAAAGTCAAACTGACTTTTTTAAAACCTTGAGACTTGGGCATTGATCGCACTGATTATGATTATTTAGAGTTGTTCACATTGATAATACAATAAAAAAAAGGGCTTGGTGACTACACCAAACCCTTTTTTTAAATGAAATAGACCTTCTTTTACATGGCTGTGCCGGAATCACCACATAAAGAACCTGGAATACCTCTTAACTCAGGCTCAGCACCAGAAACCAAACACCACACACTTGCAAAGTCCCAACTTGCCAAAGCTGCTGATGTTCCATCAATTAAAGTGCTGATGCCTGCAACCCCAGTGGCACCAGTTTGGGTCTCATCACACATGCTGCAGGTTGTTGTTGTATCATAAATACTGTTATTGATAGTTACACCCAAAAGGTCACCCACAATTTCACCTCCGTCAGTAGCAGTCACGGCAACATCTGAAGAAGCAAACACATTACTAACACTCATGGATGCTTTAATACCAGAACCTGCAACAACGCCACCTACATGATCATTTGCCTGAACACTTGATGTACTGATATAAGAACGATTGATACTCGAGTCACCACTAATTCCAACCAAACCACCTACGCCCGCATCGGCAACATTGATGGTAGCATCTTGTACATAGCTATCAAGAAGATCTCCAGCAAATAAAACACCCACGATACCACCATAAAAATCACCATCTGTTGAGTTTATCATTAAACCTTTAACCGCAGCATAACGAATATCTGAGTCAAACGCCACACCAACCAAACCACCAATAGCTTCATAGGATGTGGTTAAATCAATATTAATTCCTACAGCATAGTTTAAGGTGCATGAATCCATAGAACCAATCATACCACCTAAAGCTGAATTGAAATCATCATCATTTAAGGTAACATCTTCAACACTGACGTGCTCAATGCTACCACTTGACTCACACGCACCCACCAAAGCTCCTGTATCACCAATACCATAACCAAAGTTGGCAATATCAACATTTTTCAAATGAACATTCTCAATGCTTGCACCACTGATATAACCAAACACACCATAATACGGGTCTGATGGCACAAAGTTAAAATTTTCAATGCTATGGTTTTGACCATCGTAACTGCCTGTAAACTGAGTCATGTTGTTGCCAATGGGTACCATAAAACCATCTTCCATATCCAAATCACACATTTGCTGATAGTGCTTGTCCCAGTCAACTTCGGCTCCAGATGCCTGCATCGACAATAATTGTGCAGGGGTATAAATAAGGTACGGATCACCCATAGTTCCAGATCCTTCTGCACTATAACTGGTATACGCCAGTTGATCTTCAGAAGCACAGCTTTCACTGGCTGGAGGATTAAAATTGGTGACCTGAAACCCAGCACACGATGCCAGAAACAGTCCTAAGATGACGCCTAAATATTTTTTCATTCTGCTAAACCCTCATAATTAAAGTGTTATTAATATCAATTTGCTGATGGTATAGCTTATATTCCAAAAGTAAAATTTATGCCGCAGTTTATCTAAAATAAATTTCACATATCGATATACATGAACTCTGGGACATCTAACTATGGCCTGTTTTTGTATGCTTTTATGCTCTATAGAAAAAAATTTGCACTTCTCACAACAACTTACTCTTACTTAAATCATTGATTTCATCACGCAACTTGGCGGCTTTTTCAAATTCTAAATTTTCTGCTGCTTGTAACATCTGTTTTTTTAAGGATTGAATGCTTTTATCAATTTCAGCATCACTTTTGTACTGTGCTTTTTTCTCGTGCAGCCTATCCAGTTCTACATAATCCGCAGCAAACAAGTGCCCCAAGGGTGAGTCAATATTTTTTAAGATGGTTTTGGGGGTAATGCCGTGCTCTTTATTATACTCCAACTGAATCTTGCGTCTTCTGTAGGTTTCATCCATGGCTTTTTGCATGGAACCGGTAACATGATCTGCATACATGATCACTCTGCCTTCAACATTTCTGGCCGCACGACCAAAGGTCTGAATCAAGCTGGTTTCTGAACGCAAAAAACCTTCTTTATCTGCATCCAAAATGGCCACCAGGGACACTTCCGGCAAATCCAAACCTTCACGCAAAAGATTGATCCCTACCAGTACATCAAACTTACCTTTACGCAAATCGGTTAAAATTTCTACCCGTTCAATGGTTTTGATATCGGAGTGCAGATATTTTACCCGCACACCTATTTCAGCATAATAATCGGTTAACTCTTCTGCCATGCGCTTGGTTAAGGTGGTGACCAAGACGCGCTCATTTTTTTCAGCCCTTATACGCACTTCTTCCAATAAATCATCCACTTGCGTTGCAACCGGTCTAATTTCAATCTCAGGGTCTACCAAGCCGGTTGGCCGTATAATTTGTTCTACTACTTCACCTTGGGTTTTTTCCAACTCGTACTTACCCGGTGTAGCAGAAACATACACCACCTGTTTTTTAAAGGCTTCAAACTCTTCCCCGGTCATCGGCCGGTTATCTAAGGCAGAAGGTAGCCTAAACCCATGTTCAACCAAGGTGGTTTTACGGCTTCTATCGCCTTTGAACATAGCACCAATTTGTGGCATGCTGACATGACTTTCATCAATCACGCACAGCATATCTTTTGGAAAATAATCCAATAAGGTTGGTGGACGTTGACCGGGATTGGCTCCGGTAATATGGCGGGTGTAATTTTCTATGCCCTGACAAAAACCCATTTCTTCCATCATTTCAATGTCATAATAGGTTCTTTGTTCTAAGCGCTGCGCTTCTACCAATTTATTCAGTTCTTTAAGCTGTTGCAAACGCTCTCTTAACTCTACTTTAATGGTGCCTATAGCTCTATTAATAGTTTCTTTGGGTGTAGCAAAGTGACTTCCTGGATAAATAGAAATTGCAGGCAATTCACCCAAAACATGGCCGGTGACCGGATCAACTTCAACAATACTTTCAACTTCATCGCCAAAAAAAGAAAAGCGAATGGCTTTCTTTTCTTCGTGCGCTGGAAAGACTTCGACATTATCTCCACGCACTCTAAAACAGCCACGCCAAAAATCAATGTCATTGCGCTCATACTGAATATCAATCAAGTTTCTTAAAAAATCATCTCTATCCAACTCCTGTCCTTGGTGTACCGGTATAAGCTGCGCTTGATACTCTTCTGGTGTACCCAGGTTATAAATACAAGAAACCGATGCCACAACGATAGTATCTCTACGGGTTAAAATAGAACGCGTGGCGGAGTGTCTTAATTTATCTATCTCTTCATTAATTCGTGCATCTTTTTCTATGAAGGTATCTGATGATGGAATATAAGCCTCTGGCTGATAATAATCATAATAACTGACAAAGTATTCCACAGCGTTGTTGGGGAAAAAGCCTTTAAACTCACTGTACAATTGTGCCGCCAAGGTTTTATTGTGGGCAATGATCAAGGTGGGCCGTTCCAATTGAGCAATAACATTGGCCATGGTAAAGGTCTTCCCCGAACCAGTCACCCCTAAAAGAATTTGGTGATCTTCTCCTGATTGAATACTCTGGGTAAGCTTTTCAATGGCTTGCGGTTGATCCCCTTGCGGTTGAAATGATGTATCGAGTTGAAATAAGCTCATAAACGGGTTAGCTATATCATGTTTATGTGGCAGCGTACACAGACAACTGCCTTATAAAAAACTGACTTATCCCCTAACTGTTTTGCGCTGATTTAAGCCCAAGCAAGGTACCTGTCTCTTTTCTAGCGTCCTCATCTATTTGCAGAAAAAAGACTTGGCTTTCATTGTGTAAAATAAGTTGGTTGTCTGCACCTTTGGTGATGGTTTCAACAGTAAGGGGTATAGTCAGCTCACCCTCTTGTGCATTCCATGAATAACTTTCTTCCTTAGTTACTGGATCAAACGTCGTCACCATATCATAGTAAGTGTTTTTTTTGTTGGCTGCTTTGTATTGAACAAAGTATCTCGAGTAGCTCGCATTGTTACTTACCATCAAATCAACCTTATCATCATTAGAGACAGTCCAATCAATTCCCGTCTGACTGTTACCCAAATAAGACCGATTATCTTGAGTTAAAAAAATAAAATCATAAAAATCATCAATGTTTTCTTCCTCTGGGAAAATGCTTTCAATGGGTGAAATTCCAGATAAGGTTGCTACGCGTGTTTTATCGCCGTCAAACATCGCATTTGCTGTTGGCTGAATATACAGTGAAATCAGTTTATTTTGCTCTGTATTGCTTAAAGCAATGTACGCTCTATCGCCAACAACTGCAATATCTTTAATGTTAAACTGATCTGCGATTAATAAAAACTCCTCGCTTGAAAGTAGATCTCCTTTGATTGCGCCACTATCACTATTAAAATTCAACTTAACATATTGGTTTGAAAAGGAGTTACCTGCACTTAACATGCTGTCGCTGACAATAAACATATGGTTTTCATGCATGCCTATATGGCAATTCATCATGTGTTCAAGATCAACCTCTAAGGTAGCCAATACCGACCAGGTTTTTAGATTATCACGACTGATATTTACACTTCCTTGATTGCTGGTTGAGTCATAACTCAAAACCACAGCCACATCATCACGCTGCCCAGCACATAAAACCTTGTCG
Source organism: bacterium (assembly GCA_022763185.1). Taxonomy (NCBI): domain Bacteria; species bacterium. The sequence continues at coordinate 7,233 of JALEGL010000004.1, forward strand.
CCTTCTAATGCCGGTATAGCATTCGTGGCCAGTGCATCTTCTTCATCTATTATTTCTTCTTCAAGAGCCGGCACATCAATCACAAAGCTTTCTTTAATAACAATTTTTTCTTGTTTATCTTGTACTTTTACATAAACATAGGCCTTATGTGCTTCTTCACTGTCACGCATTAACTTAAGCTTCATGCCTGACTTGCCTTGTTCTGCATCTTCCCAATCCAAACTTGCAATATCGGCATCGGCTTCTAACAAAGCTTCTTTGTTCCATTTATAAAAAATTGTATAGCTTTCTGAACTATCTGTATTCTTTAAACTAAAGCTAACTTCAACATGGTCACTGTTGACTGTTTCCGTTTTTTCTAAAGCCATTGTTTTAGATTTGTTTGAGGTATCTGACCCTTCTGTCACTTGATCGTTATTGGTTTTTTTCTTGGTATTGCCACTACCGGGTACTTTAGGTTTGCTCGCACAATAACTCAACATACAACACAATAATAGAACACCTGACATGTGAAATAATCTATAGGCCTTAATCATCATTACGCACAGCGTTGTAACATATCTAGAGCCTATAAAACAAGAAAAAACAAATTGACATATAGCGTAAAAAAGATACTAAACCCTGTATATCAAGTAATTGTTAATTTAATTAACTTAAGGACAGCAACCATGAAAAAAATCATTTTTAGTATTCTTGTCGCCTTTACTGTTCAAATACAGCAAGCTCAGGCAGGCATTATACCCTTGTACCGATTATTACAACTTTCCATCAATTCTATACACGCAGGAATTGATTCTGGTAAATTTGATAAGATAGCAGCTTCAAAAATTGTTATTCAGCTGACCACTGCGCAGGATGTTGCCAAGATTCAACTCTCAGATGATAAAGTCATGCTTGAAAATGACATGAAGTACACCTTTTATCTGCCCTCAGAGCAAAAAAAATGCACCTACTACCCAGTACGTATACCGAGTGTTATGGGTTGCGGCACAAATGCACTGCACAAAGATGTATTTCATGTTGATTGTGTAAATTTTAACGATTTAGATCAACGCGCTTATACTGAGTCTCATCCGGATTTGATCAACGCATCACTTGGAATTCTTGAAAGCATTTACAATAGTGCCTATCTACCTCAAACACCCTTTCTAAATGAAAATTCAGATTCCCTAGGTATTAACAATCAATTAGATAGTTTGGTTGGCAACGTATACATGACGGATGCGAATGATAACTTGATGCTTGATATTGTTAACTATTACAACTCTAGAGATCGTCAGTACATTGATGCCATTGAAATACAATACTTTCCCAATAACGATTTTCCCATAATGGTCAGCATCAATGGTCAGTCCGATGTATGTAGAGCCTCTGCAGATATGAGCTCAGAAATTCATGCGGTATCTTGCAAAAATGTCCGTCCATAAAGATTAGACCTTTGCTTTTATGAAGTTAAATACAAAAATATTGAATTTGCTTTTAACAAGCAAGCTGAGTTTATTTTGTCTCTTGTACAGCTCCATCAGCTTTGCGCAGCAATTTACCCTCAACGACTTTTCTAATATTTTACCGCATCCTTACAAAAGTCATACGCAAGCTCAACATGACATTGCCAACAGTTACTTGTTTGCTAAAGATATTTTACCCCAGCGTATTCTTCAACAAATCAAACCTTTAAACTTAGACTTAAACAGCACCAAATTGATAGCCTATCGTTTTACCTGTAAAGAAACCAAAACCAGCCCCGATTGCATGCAACCTGAGCTGCGTCTTATTTTACAAGCTTTCTCAGAAGACACACGCTCTAAAAGCTTTAAATCTGAAGATCAAGCCATTCACTTATTTTACAGTCTTAGTCCAAAAATATTTAAACAACTCTTATTAGATCATGCACAACTTAGAACAATCAAACATGATAAGGCAATGACCATTGTTGCGGACCAAAACTTAGCGCAAATGGACAACTTTAATACAGTGCCGTTTAACTTAGATTATTTAATGCGTTTAAATACTTTGCTTAAACAAACCCTTGACGAGCATGGAAATTTGTACAAATTGACTTTTCTTAGAACGGATGAATCAGAATACAAAAAAGGCTATCAAGTCACCACCCATCTAAAGTGGTTTTTAGGCGCTTATGCGGTAGAAAACAACATCATCAGCAAAAAATTACCGTTTATCGTTGCTCATGGACAAGAATTTGAAACGCTGGATGCAAAAAACAATGTCTTCTTTGATCCTGTTGGCATAGAATCCATGTTTAATGGCTTGGGTGATTCTGATCTGCTTTTACCCATGTTTTACAAAACAGACTGGGAAAACTCTGACCTGGTCAAAAGAATTAAAACTTTGAATCATAACTTAACGACTTTAGAAGATCCTTCACAGGGCAGTGCCGAACGTTTCAGTTGTTTATCCTGTCATGCTGGCGCTCCTTTAAACTTAGGCCTAAGGCATGTTTTAAGTGCACAAAAGGCCCCTGAAAGTAGGTACCTAGAAGACTACGCACCGTATTTAAAACCTTATGAAGAAAGCAACCTGCCAGAAAAAGAATTGTCTTCCTTACATTTGTTCAGCTATGTTGCCATGCAACCGGTCATCAGCCAAGTGCTGATTAATCAAACGGTGTATACGCGTAATATTATAGAACAACTTTATTTTTAGTTATCCTCATTGGTTTTATAGTTTCATCAAGCATTTTTTATGAAATATGAAGACCTTGAAGGCGCCAGCCCCTAGTTTTTTATTAAAAGGTATCAAAAGGTAGGGCCTAGCTTTTGATATTTGCTGCTTCACCCCCTGCGAATAAAATAACGAAATTAACCGCTTAAAGCTTTACACTCCAGCTTGTTCCTTCTGGTGAATCCTCTATTTGGATGCCTTTGGCGTCTAGTTGATCACGGATGCTGTCTGAGGTTTTAAAATCTTTATTTGCTCTGGCTTGTGCTCTTAGGGCAATTTGTTGTTCTACCCATGTGGCATCAATAGCATAGTTTTTTTCATACCAGCTTTGATATTCTTCTTTGCTTAACTGTAAAAGTCCCAAAACATTGGCCAACATCTGCAAGGTATTGGCCAGCTCTTGCTGATCACGCTCATCTTCTGCTTTATACACGGCCTTGGTCACAGCGTGTAAAGTGGCCATGGCTTTGGGTGTATTGAAGTCTTCATCCATGGCTTGTTGAAATTCATTAAGATATTCGTGGTTGATTCGCTTACCCTTTACAAAGTCTAAGGCTTTATACATGCGGTTTAAATTTCTGGCCGCTTCACTCACACCGTCTAAAGAAAACTCAATGGGATGCCGGTAATGTGTGGACATAAAATACAATTTTAAAGCTTCTGGATGCACTTGCTTGATCAAATTCTTAATGGTGGTGATGTTGCCCAATGATTTGGACATTTTTTCATTTTTTGTGGTGACAAAACCATTGTGCAACCAATATTTGGCAAATGGCTTTTCAGTGCAGGCTTCTGTTTGCGCAATTTCATTTTCATGATGTGGAAAAATCAAATCTCTGCCACCGGCATGAATATCAATTTGTTCACCAAAAATGGCTTTGTTCATGGCAGAACATTCAATATGCCAGCCCGGACGACCCTCTCCCCACGGACTTTCCCACTTGGGCTCACCCGGCTTGGAGTGTTTCCATAAAGCAAAATCAAGTGGATTTTGTTTCTCCTCCCCTGGAGCAATACGTGCACCAGCTTGAAGTTGGTCCAACTTACGTTTGGATAACTTGCCGTAATCTTTTTGGCTATTTACAGAAAAATAAACATCGCCATTGCTGGCCACATAGGCTTTTTCTTTTTTGATCAAGGTTTCAATCATAGAAATAATTTCATTGATGACCTCACTGGCCTTAGGCTCATCGTCTGGACTTAATAAACCCAAAGCTTGCATATCAGCGTGAAAGGATTGCGTATATTTTTGTGCAATCGTTGAAAAGTCTACCGCTTCATCTTGCGCTTTCTTGATAATTTTATCGTCAATATCCGTTAGATTTCTCACATACTTCACATGATAACCCTTAAAGTTAAGATAGCGATAGACCACATCATAGGCAATATAAGCTCTAGCATGGCCAATATGAGAATGATCATAAACCGTAGGACCACAGACATACATTTTAACTTCAAAATCAGAGTGAGGAATAAATTTTCTGAGCTCACCGCTCATGCTGTCATACAAACGCATGCATATTTTTTAACATATGTCTTAGAGGCTGTCCTGTAGTTTTTCACTTGTCTTGGTTTTTGCAGCATACTCACTGCATTGTTTCACCGGCTGCGGAATGTATTTTTTGCTTAATTTGTTGCACTTTAAAAAAATAGTGTTGCGTCCCTGAACCAAGTCAGAAAAACGACAAGCATGACATAAACTTGTGGGAAAAGGCTGTATCACAATCATTTCATAGCAGAAATAAGCATAAATCAAAAGGTACAGGTACCCAAAGGTACCGGCTACCTTTGGGTACCAGGCGTGTTAACTTTCCTTATGTATGCCCTAGGCTAAGACCTTCCTGTTAAGATATATTTTTGCTTTTGCCTTGGGCTGCTTGATGTTAAAAGGATAGACTTATGTCAGCTATTTTACATCAACTTAACCCACAACAAAAAGAGGCCGTTGTACTGAATGATGCCCACTTACTTGTGGTTGCCGGCGCTGGTTCAGGCAAAACTCGGGTTTTAACCCGTAAAATAGCCTACTTGATTGAACAAGGCTTGGCCATGCCCAGTCAAATTTTGGCCATGACTTTTTCCAACAAAGCAGCCAACGAGATGAAAGAGCGCATAGGGCAGCTGCTCACCCCCTACCAACAGCCGTATTGGATTGGAACTTTTCACTCTATTTGTTTGCGTGTTTTACGTGAACACGGGCATCATATGGGCTTGGACAGTAATTTTTCTGTGTATGATACTTCTGATCAGTTGGCGGCCATCAAAAGTATTATGGCTGAACACAACATTGACCCTAAAGCCATTTCCCCCAAACTCATTGCCTACCATTTGGATCAAGCCAAAAATGAAAGCACAAAGGTGGTGTCCTACATTCAAAACAGTTTTGAACTGGGGGAACAAATCATTGGCATTATTGAAGCCTATGAAGCTTTACTGATCAAAAATCAGGCCCTGGATTTTGGTGGGCTTTTGGGAAAAACACTTCTTCTGCTGCAAGAGCATGAATCGGTTAGGCAAAGCTTACAACACAAATGGCAGCGCATCTTGATTGATGAGTACCAAGACACCAACACCATTCAAAAGGCCCTGATTCAGCACTTGGCCGGTGACCAAAATATTGTTTGTGCTGTGGGGGATGAAGATCAGTCTATTTATGGTTGGCGTGGTGCCAGAGTAGAAAACATGCTCAACTTTCCCTCAGATTTTCCTGGAGCGAAAGTTGTTAAGCTGGAGCAGAACTACCGCTCCAGCAAACCTATTTTGGAAGTGGCCAACAAGGTTATCAGCCATAACTTGGGTCGAAGAAAAAAGAAGCTGTGGACGGATCAAGATGAAGGTTCCTTGGTGGAACATTTTCATGCCGATACCGATTATCAAGAAGCTGCCTTTGTTTTAGACAAAGTAGATGAGCTACTTGAGCAAGAACACATTGCGGCCAGTGAAATTGCCATCTTTTATCGCACGCATGTTCAATCCAGACTGTTGGAAGAAGAGTGCCGACGCCGCAATCAGGCTTATGCCGTATTGGGCGGCACAAAATTCTATGACCGTAAAGAAATCAAGGATACCTTGTGTTACTTACGCTTGTTGGTCAACCCTAACGATGACATTTCTTTTTTACGGGTCATCAACACCCCCTCGCGCGGCATTGGTAAAACCGCCATTGCCCAACTCAATGACGCTGCAGAATTTACGCGTTCTTCTTTGTATCAAGCCATTCCGGTGATGGAAGGCAACAGAAAAGCCCATAAAGCCATGCGTGAATTTCATTTCTGGTTTGAAGCTTTACGCATTGAGTGTGAACAGATGGACATCTTGGATGTTGCAGAAACGGTGTTGGACAAAAGTACTTACCTGGCCAGTCTTGAACGTGAGCAAACCATTGAAGCGCAAGCTCGGATTGAAAACATAGAAGAGCTTTTGCGTTCCATGCAAGAGTATGCCCAAGCTAACCCTGAACACAGCCTCAGTGATTATTTGGCACAAATCAGTTTGGTCACCGATATGGATCGTTATGACCAAGAACAAGATGCCATCACCATGATGACCATCCATAACTCCAAAGGTTTAGAATATGATGCTGTTTTTATTGTGGGCATGGAAGAAGGCGTGTTTCCGCATAAACGGGCTTTAGAAGATGGCAATCCAGATGAAATAGAAGAAGAGCGACGTTTGTGCTATGTTGCCATGACCCGAGCAAGAAAGCGTTTGTTTTTAAGTTCTAGCAGCCGTAGGCATCTCTATAAAAACTTACAGCATAATCCAGTGGCCCGTTTCATTGACGAAATTCCCAGTCAATATTTACTGCACACCAATGATCAAGCCACTGCCTACAAAAGCAACTCTAGCTATAACTTGGATGATGGTTATACAAGCTACAACAATAAATCCAAACACTACGCTCCTTCTTACAATACACACGCAAGCGTACCTGCTCTATCTTATGAGGATGTTCCCAGTTATCAAGTAGACTCCAGCTATCAATCCCCCTACACTGTTGGCAGTAAAGTGCTCCACCCTAAATTTGGCAATGGCACCATTAAAAACATTGAAGGCAAGCCTGACAATTTAAAATTAACAATTTACTTTCCAAGTCGCGGTTCTAAGAAAATTCTGTTAAACTATTGTAATCTGGAACTGATAGAACAATGACTGAACCAAAAAACAAAACCAACAACAAAGATCATCAACTGGACCGTACCTTGTCCAAAAATGATAGCAAGCAAAACTCTGAGAACCTAACCTCCTCAGAGCATGAAATCACACAAAACAAAACCATCAACAAACCCCAGCCAAAGCCTCCAGAAAAAAATTCTCCGTCACCTTCTGCTGGGCAAAATCCCATCAAACAACCAGACACTTACAACTCTGGCAACCACCAAAACCCTATGCCTGGCTTAGATGGGCCAACACGCTTACAAAACATTGATGATTATAGTGATTTAAAGAATAAAAACCCTTTCAATCAAGCGGTTGAAAAAGGAAAAAATTTTTCTGCTGAATTTGCCCAAGGTTTTGCTTCTATTCCCAAAAAAATCATCACCGCCTACCAAGGTTATGCTGGAGAAGAACATAAAAACAGCCTCTTTAAGCAGTTTGGTCTGGTCATCTTAGCTTGTGTAGTGTTTTATGCTTGGACGCTGTTGCGCTTTTCTAAAGTGACTCCCCCCGCCAAAACCTCGGCCTCTAAAGAACTGATGGTGGATATTATTGAGCTGTACACCAAAGGTGAAAAACGCAAAGCCAACATCCTAATTAAAAAAGCGGCTGAGTTGGAAGAAGATGAAGCTTTGGCTGAAAAACTCAACACCCTTGCAAAATAAAATTTTAATGACCAAGTATTTTTACGCTTGTCATTGAACTCACATCCATGTAGTAGCAGCCTATGTCTTTAAGCTGTGGAATTGTGGGCTTGCCCAATGTTGGAAAATCAACCTTATTTAATGCTTTAACCTCTGCTGGCATTGAAGCATCAAACTATCCTTTTTGCACCATTGAACCCAATGTAGGAACTGTGATTGTTCCCGATGAACGCTTGGACAAACTGTCCGACTTAGTGAAAACCCAAAAAACCATCCCTACAACATTTGAATTTGTTGATATTGCAGGCTTGGTTAAAGGTGCCAGCCAAGGAGAAGGTCTGGGCAATCAGTTTTTGGGACATATCCGGCAAGTGCATGCCATTGCCCATGTGGTGCGCTGCTTTGATGATGATAATATTGTGCACGTTGATGGCAACATCAACCCCGTTTCAGATATTGAAACCATAGAAACCGAATTGTGTTTGGCTGATTTAGAAAGCCTTAGCAAGGCTTTAGAAAAAGTACAAAAACTGGCCAAAAGCCAAGATAAAGACGCCTTGTTTAGAAAAGAGTTATTAAGCAAAGCCATTGCCCATCTTGAAATCGGAAAACCCATTCACAGTTTAGAGCGTGATGATAAAGAAAGTTTGATTTTAAAAGAGTTTCATTTGTTAACCAACAAACCCATGCTGTTTGTCTGCAATGTTCCTGAAACAGATTTAAACACTGGAAATATTTATACCGAAAAAGTGCAAGCCTATGCCCAAGAACGCAAAGCTCAATGTATTTTTATTTGTGCTAAAGTTGAAGAAGAGATGATGGAGTTGGATGAAACCGACAAAAAAGAATTCTTGGAAGCCTTGGGCTTAGAAAAACCGGGTTTGCATAGGATGATTCAAGAAGCTTACAGCCTACTAAATCTTATCACTTACTTTACAGCTGGAGAAAAAGAGTGCCGGGCTTGGACAATTCCTCAAGGAACCAAAGCACCGCAAGCGGCGGGTGTCATTCACACTGATTTTGAAAAAGGCTTTATTCGGGCAGAAATCTACCATTGCAATGATATGTTTGAACTCAAATCAGAAGCCAATCTAAAAGCCAAAGGATTGGTCCGTCTTGAAGGAAAAGACTATGTCATGAAAGATGGTGATGTGTGCCATTTTAGATTTAATGTCTGATTTCGCTTTGCTCTTTTTTTAACAGAGGGTTTCACGACCCTCTTGTCTTCATATCTCTGAAAAATAAAAAGGTACGGCCTTGGTTTTGAGACTTTGCTATTCATCAAACGAAAGTGTATATAAGGCCAAGTAAATGACTATTATTGAAAGAAGAAAATCTGCTCGCATAGAAACCCGTGGCAAAGCTTTAATTCAAACCCCTCAATTAAGCTATGATGTGACTTTGATTGACATATCACAGCATGGTGCCGGCTGCTTGGTCAGTAAACAACTTGCCATTCCTCTTAATCAAGACATAAAATTAACGCTTTTTGATGGCATGGACAAAGCCTTGTTCACCGTTAGTGCGGTTATTTTGCATGCCTTTTCTTTTGATCAAAGTAGTAATAAATTGGGCATTCAGTTTAAAGATATCACTCCTCAACAAAAGCAAGCCCTTACCGATTATGTTTACCAAACCTTATCGCAAGATGGTGGAAAGCGTAGAGAACAACCTCGCATTACCACAAGAATTGCCATGCAAGCTTTGCCAAAAAATAAAGCCTTGGCTATTTTGGAAAATATTTCCATGGGTGGCTTGTCTATTGTGTGTTCACATTATTTAAGCGTCAACGACCCGATTGATATTCAGTTGCCACTAAATCATGAAAATGACTTGCTCAGTTGTAGCGGTAAAGTTATTCATGTCAAAGAGATTGTGGCCGGAGAACAGTATAAAGTGGGTGTTCAATTTGAAAATATTCCTAAACATATCAGTAAGCAAATTGAGCATTGGATGATGACACTTTTGCAAAGCTCTACAGAATAAGCACCATGCTAAAACTTGGCCATATTAATCGCATGCTTGTTGAACAAGTACTTGATAAATCCTGTGTTTTGAAAGAGCCTAAAAGCTCAGAAATACTCACTATCAATCAAACCCAACACAGCCTTGAAGAAAATTCTATGGTTGACGTTTTTGTCTATAAAAACAAAGAGTCTCAAGTGATTGCCAGTTTAGATCTTCCTTATGCATATGTTGATGAATATGGCTTTTTAGAAATGGTGGGGCAAAGTCAAAAAGGTGCTTATTTTGATTTGGGTTTAGATGAAGATCTTTTGGTTCCGCATCATGAACAACATTATCATCTTGAAGTCAATGATATCTATATCATTAGGGTTTGCATTGACCCTGCAACAGGCTTTTTGTATGGCAGTACCGATCAAAAAGCACATTTAAAAAATTTCCCTTATTCTGACATTGAAGAAAAACATTTTGTTAGCCTTGTCCCTGTTGAAAGAACCGAACTGGGCTATAAAGTGATCATCAATCAAAAATATTTGGGGATGATTTACCACAATGAAATTTTTACCGATATTCAGTGTTCAGAAACTTATCAAGGCGTAATCAAAAAAATTCGTGAAGATGGTTTAATTGATGCCGCTTTACAAAAACAAGGGTTTTCAAATGTGCTTCAAGCTAAAACCATTATTCTTAACCACCTCAAGCATAATGAAGGAAAATCTGATCTAACAGATAAAAGTTCCTCTGAGTTGATTCGTGCAAGATTAGGCATGAGTAAAAAGACCTTTAAAAATGCTCTAGGTATGCTCTATAAAGAAAAAAAAGTTAAGCTAAACCCCAACTACACAGAGCTTGTTGTCAAATAAACATCCCTCCTAAGGTATTGCAGACTTTGTATTTATTGTTGAAACTTTATTTTTATTGTGGGATAAAGATATCACTTGTTAACCCTAATCCTAATTAGGAGGTCTTATGATTGCATTACATTCTTGTTTTAAAGTGACCTCTTTTTGGGTTTGCTCTTAAAACAAACACCCTTTTTTCATTTAATTATTTTTTGTTTTTTTCCTCACCTATTTTTTAATAGCTAAGGATGTAAAGGAGTTGCCCTTGAACTTACATGACTTAGGATGGCCGCATCCACCACAAAATAATATTGTACGCATTACGCATCGCCATAAAGGGGTTTATCAAGCCATCAATCATGACGGCACCGTTTTAACTGCATTGCTATCAGGAAACTTTGAATTTTCTGTTCAGCAAAGTTCAAATTACCCCAGTGTTGGTGATTTTTGTGTCTGCAGTCCAATTTTTGAAGGAGAGCAACAAAAACCTACGGTTTTGATTCAAAATTTATGTGAACGTTTGAGTTATCTATCTCGCATTACTTCTGGTCAAAGCAGTGATCAACAAGTTTTGGCGGCAAATATTGATTACGCTTTTATTGTCTGCTCTGTTGTGAAAGACTTTAACATCAATCGTATTCATCGTTATGTTCTTTTGGCTAAGCAAGGAAAAGTGACCCCAATTGTTGTTTTATCTAAAATAGATTTGCTTGATCACATTCAACCTTACTTATCTCAATTAAATGAAAAGCTTCCTTCGGTCTCTGTTATTGCTAGCAGTACTATGGATAATCGTGGCATCAATTCAATTGAATCGTATTTAAAACTTGGAAAAACTGCTGTATTCATTGGCTCTTCTGGTGTGGGAAAATCATCTCTGGTTAACGCACTTTTAAACAAGACTGTGCAAAAGGTTTATGATGTGCGGGAAGATGATCAAAAAGGCAGACACACCACAAGCAGCGGCTCTTTGTTTTTTCTTAAATCCGGTGGGATGATCATTGATACTCCTGGCTTACGAGAAGTTGCTGTGTTTGCTGATGATACCAGCGTTGAAGATACTTTTTCTACAGTTGCAGAATTGATTAAAAAATGTCAGTTCAACAACTGCCAACATGAAACAGAGCCTGGTTGCGCAGTTTTACAAGCACTAGAGCAAGGTCATTTGGATGCAGATACCTATGAAAATTATTTAAAATTAAAGCGTGAAGCAGCCTTTTCAAAAAGAAAAATGGATAAGCAAACAGCCACCGAACATAAAAAACACTGGAAGCGCATCAAACAAAATTACAAGCAACACCAACGCTTAAAAAATAAACAAAAGAATTAACTCATTTTGTGAAAAGCTTTGAGTTGTTCTTTGGTTCCCAAAGCCACCACCAAATCGCCTTCATTCAGTTTAACATCCGGCTTAGGTGACACATGGTATTGACCTTTTTGGTTGCGAATCCCAACAATGTTCACACCGGTTTTTTCTCTGATCTTGGCTTCTCCAATGCTCATCCCTAACAAGGTTGAAGATTTAGATACTTCTAAATCTTCCATCCACATGGAGACTTCTTCATTATGCATCAGTGTATCTAAAAATTCTATGACATTGGGTTGAGTAACCAGTTGCGCCATTCTTCTTCCGCCAATACTATAGGGCGAAATAACGCGATCCGCGCCGGCGGTAAGCAGTTTTTTTTCATTTACTTCAAAGTTAGATCGGGCAACAATGTTTAATTTTTGATTCATGCTTCTGGCAGTTAAGACCAGCATTAAATTGGCTTCATCTGTATTTAAGGTGGCAATCAAGCCTTTGGCGTGACCAATCCCCACTTTCATTAAATTATCTTCTTCATTGGCTGTACCTTGCTCCACCAAAAAGCCCATGGCTTTGGCTTCTTCACAAACCTCAGATTCTTTTTCTAAAACCAATATTTTTTTTCCGGTTTTTTTAAGTTCTTTGCAGACCATTTGACCCACGCGACCAAAACCACAGACCACATAATGATTTCTTAATGATTTAATTTCCATATTTTTGCGCCTTTCTCTTAAAAAACTTTGGATTTGTCCTTTTACTATGTAGTCGGTCAAAATAGTGAAGGTATATGTAAACCCACCCACACCTAATATTATTAAACCGGCGGTAAACATTTTGCCTTCTTGTGAGAGCGGATAAACTTCAGAAAAGCCAACGGTGCTGATGGTAATAATGGTCATGTATATGGCATCCACCAAAGGCCAGGACTCAAGAATCATATAGCCTCCTACCCCAGCCATAATAATACAGCAGTATAAGGCCAAGATAAACAACAGACGTTTACCTGGATATAAAGGAGGGCTTTTCACGCTTTGCATTGTAAAAAGAACAACACAACAATGCAATTTAAAAGACGGATTACTTTGAAATTATTCATCGTAATTAAACCCAGCACATGATCTCAAATAAAAAACAAGGCTCATTGATTTTGTTATCAACCACTGTAGACTATTATATGATCAATCTCACCCCGCCCAGATCTGCTAACCTATGAGGAAAACGCTTGGATGGCGCGCCGATGAACATGTAGTTTTTGGGGATGTGGTATTTTTTAGATAGTTCATCAATCATTTCTGGACCAAATTGACCTTTAATTAAAACAAAATCAATTTGCACTTCTGGATAAATTTCATCCAAAAGATGCAAGTCTTCTTCTAAGTTTTTAGGAATTGTATTTTTATCTTGGTAAACATGAATCACCGTAATGTGCTTGGTAATTTCATTTTTTTGCACGTAAAGCATGGCTTCATTGAGTGTAGCCTTGCTCTCACCTTTGGTAAAAAAGATAATATCATGACTGTTTAAGTCGTCTAAGTTACGCTCAACGTTGTACTTAAGTTTATCATTAAAACTCTGAACTGTTTTTGAAATTTCATTGATGAGCAATAAAATAAATTGCAGAATTTGATGTCTGGCCAACATTAAACCCACCAAAGCCATGGTCGGTAAAAAATAATACAAAAAGTATTTCAAATTTTCTGGCTTCAACATTATATTACCGGCTATCCCGGCAATGGTTGCTATTAGCGCTAGAAAAATCGCCAACCAACTGGCACGATACCGTCTGGGTAGCTGATCGCGTCTTACTTTGAGCAGACCATTACCAATGGCAAACAAACACATCACTCCTAAGAAAGAAATGGTGTACACTCCGGCTAAGACCAACAAATCCCCCCCGGTCATGATTAAAATAGAACTGCTTAAAAATAAAAACGATAAAATAATCCAGTGATGGGTTCCACGTTTATTGGTGGCCAATAAAAACTGCGGTAAACATCGATCCAAAGTCATGCGTCCAATCAAACCTGAAGAACCAACAAAGCTGGTCAACACTGCACCAGAAAGAACGGTAATGGCGTTGATGACCACTATGGTGCTTAAAATATTTCCACCTCCCACCATGGCCACTTCTGCCAATAAACTTTTTTGAGCGTGGACAATACTATCAATGGGTAAAATGGCTAAAGCCGTTAAAGCAATCAGGGGGTTTAAAACCGTAACGGCCACCCACATATTGCGTAAGGTTTTTGGAAATACGCCATCTGCCTGCTCTTCAATAAAATTAGCCGAACTTTCAAAGCCGCTCACGCCCAATAAGCCTGCAGAAAAACCAAAAAATAAGGCTTTGAGCACACCATCTTCATTGGGCAAATGCCAATTGCTTAAAAAGATTTCAGGATGCGTTATTAAGGAGTACGCACCTAAGAAAATCAAAGAAATCAAAGTGACAATATTAAATATAAAAATACCCAAAGCGACTTTGGCTGACTCCGTTATACCAATAATGGTAAGCACTGCAAAAACGCTTAAAATTCCAATTGTTGCTACAACCACGGGCATGCTTGGGATTAAAGAAGACATGTACTCAGCTGCAGTTTTAGCACTAATCACGGCTGTGGCTAAATAAGATAAGATGGTCATGCACGCCGCTATTGAAGCTTTAAATTTTGTGGTGGTATTGAGTAAGCAATTGTAAGCTCCACCATTGAGCGGCAAAGCATCGCCAACCTCTGCGTAAATTGACTTATACAAAAACAGCAAGCCTCCCACCATTAATAAAACTAAGGGGGACAACGCTCCTGCATAAATGGTAGCAATGGCCGCCACGTACAAACAACTGGATGTAATATCATTGCCGCAAATACCGGTGGCTTGCCACTCTCCCAACTTGTGTTCAACCTTTCGTTTCAAGCCTTTTTTAGATAGCTTTTTATGGGACTTGCTACTTTTTGCTCTGGGTTCGGTTTTGATACTAATTTTACGTGTTGTACTTACCATGATCCATCCTTCAATTTGTCTCAACATTCCCTTTAACACTGTTTATGAATTTTGTCGTATTTTGCCGTCTGACATTTAAATGTCGATCAAACATATACTTTAGAATAACCGTTGCTAAAATAATACTCCCCCCAACCAATGTATAATAGCTGGGCGTTTCACCAAAAAACAACAATACCCAAACAGGATTAAGCAGAGGCTCAAACAATTGAAAGAGCATGCCTTGCAATGCCGTCAGTACCTTTAAGGCTTGCGTATAAAAAACATAGGCCAAAGCCACTTGCACAAGACCCAATAAGGCTACATACAACCAGTTGCTCAATTGCATATCCAAATGAATAAAGCTTGGCGAACACAATAAGGCGGTTAAAGCATTCCCCCACAAAACCAACTCTATGCCTGAAAACTGCTTCAGTTTGCGTAAACACATGGTAAGCCAAGCTGAGGTAAAGCCAGCTAATAATCCAACATAAATCCCCATACCCTGAGTTAAATCGATACCGTTATCTTTAAAAAATAAACTTAAACCATAGGCCCCAATGCTAAGAATTATCACATCAGTTGGCCGTACTTTCTCTTTAAGGAAAATGGGACTGAACAGGGTAATGTACAAAGGTGCTGTAAACTGCAAAATCACTGCATTGGCCGCTGTTGTAAGTTTGGTGGCTACAACAAAACTAATGACATTGGCAGCAAAAACCAACATGGTTAAAAGTTTCATCAAAGAAAGCTCAAAGCGTTTAGGCCTAAAAATAAAAAACAAGGCAACACAAGCAATCAAAGCACGCATCCCCGCAATGGTAAAAGCTGGCCAAGCAATGAGTTTAATCCAAAGCCCCCCAAAACTCCAAAACAAAGCACTGATAAAAACAAAGGCAACACCCTGTTGCATGCTTTTGGCTTCTATGGCTTGTAGCGTTTTACGCATGAATACATCATCCTTGAATTCTTTTTACTCTTTCACTTTTATACAAATGAATAGGTTTATTGTATTTCCTAGCGCTTTGATTAGCACAAGCCTTTGTTTTTGACCACTTGCACGACTAAATTTGAAATCTGGCTCTTTATAAAAAAAAACATTACACTGGCCTCTATGGAACAATTCATCTTGTGCCTTGATCAAGGAACCACGGGTAATACCGCTCTTTTACTCGATAAAAATCTTCATACAAAAGCTCAACACAATGTTGAGTTTACCCAACACTATCCTAAAGCTTCATGGGTGGAACATGATTGTCAGAAAATTTGGCAAAGCATGCAAAACGCCATTGAAACTGTTTTGACTCAGTCACACATTGATGCCAAACAAATTGCTGCTATTGGTATCACCAATCAGCGAGAAACCACGGTTTTGTGGGATAAAAAAACGGGTGAGCCTATTGCACCTGCCATTGTCTGGCAATGCAAGCGCAGTCAAGATATTTGCCAAACACTTAAACCGCATGCATCCATGGTTCACCAAAAGACAGGGCTTTTCATAGACCCTTATTTTTCAGCCAGCAAAATTCGTTGGCTGTTAGATCACAATCCACAGGCCAGAACTTTGGCTGAAAATAATGCATTGGCTTTTGGTACCATGGATAGTTTTTTGGTCCATAAACTGACTCAAGGTAAAGTTCATTGTACGGATGTGAGCAATGCCTCGCGTACTTTGCTCATGAACATCCACAGCATGGATTGGGATGATGAACTATTGGATCTTTTTCAAATTCCCCAATCCATCTTGCCAGAGATTTCTGACTCGAGTGACGTTGTTGGTCATACCAAAGGTTTAAAGATTTTGCCCGATGGCATTCCTATTGCTGGCATTGCAGGGGATCAGCAAGCCGCACTGTTTGGTCAAACTTGCTTTAAAGAGGGACAAGCCAAATGCACTTATGGCACCGGTGCCTTTTTATTGCAAAATCTCGGTTGCAAAGCCCCTATTTCTGACCAAGGTTTAATAACAACCGTGGCTTGGCGCATCAATGGAGAAACACATTATGCTTTGGAAGGGTCTGTTTTTATTGCTGGCGCAGCTGTCAGTTGGTTGAGAGATCAACTGGGCATTATTCAACACAGCTCAGAGATTGAAGACTTGGCCAATACCGTTGATGACAGTGATGGCGTGATGTTTATTCCTTGCTTAAGTGGTTTGGGAGCACCGTTTTGGCAACCAAAAGCCAGAGGCGTGATTACCGGATTAACCCGTTCTAGCCATAAAGGCCATCTTGCCTATGCCTGTTTAGAAGGCATTGCCCAACAAGTGTCTGACTTAATTGAAGCCTTTAAAAACACCACCGCCTGTGATTTTGATTATCTCAAGGTTGATGGTGGAGCTTGCCAAAACAACTTGCTGATGCAAATCCAAAGTGACCTTCTAGGTTTTTCCTTGCATAGACCTGCTAACTTAGAAACAACGGCTATAGGTGCCGGGATGTTGGCTGGCTTAGCGGTTAATTTTTATCCCAACCAAGACTATCTCCAGCAAAACTTGCAACAACAAACCTTGTTTAAAAACTCAATCACTGCAGAAAAAAGAGCCCACAAAAGGAAAGCTTGGCAAGATCAGATCAAGCAAATGTGCCAGCCCTGTACTTTTTGATGCCTTGTTTTTAGTAGAAGGGATAACAAGAGAGAAAAATTTCCTACCCACTCAAACCATTGCTTGACTCTACCAAGCAAATCTCGCTGCAAAAAATCTTCTTTCCCTCTTAAGTCATGAGGATCTGAGCTTAAAGCACTATAGCCTGTTTTTATCTATTCCAATCCATTGACAAATAAAACGACAAGCTCAGCTGCCTCCTCACGCATCAACCGTACTCAAGCTCTCTTATTCATAATGCATAAACGTAAACTCATTTTTTTCAATGAACACCTTAAGACAATACAACATTCACTTTATCGACTTTGACTTTGCTTTAACAAGCTCAGGCAATAAACACGCAAGCAAAATCACAGCTCCACCCATAATTTCATTGAATCCCAGTTTCTCTGCAATCAACCAATAGCCAAATAAAGCGGCAAATACTGGCTCAAGAGAAAAGATTAAAGCTGTTCTTTGTGGGGTGGTGTAATGTTGATAATGGGTCTGCAACCAAAATACCCCGACCGTTGCAAAACTTGCACAAAAAATAATGGCCACCCATGCCTGGCCACTCAAACTGCTGGGGACTTCTTTGGCAAAGGGTAGAAAAAAAACGCTTGCCAGTAAAACACCAAAAACTTGATAACAGGCCAAGATGCTTAAATGTTTGGGAAATTTTTTAGCCACCCTTTGTAAACTTAAAACAAATAAAGAATAAAATATGGCACTGATAAACACCATAACATCACCAAACGTCACTGCGCTATGCCTAGGGTTGCATAGAATAAAAATACCCAAGCAGGCCAAAGCTGCACAAAGATAATCCAGCCCCTTGGATTTTGCTACTTTAAATGCTACCGCCAATAAAGGGACCATCACAACATTCAAGCCGGTAATGAATGCGGCTCGTCCTGAAGCAACCGTTTCTAATCCCAAGGTTTGTAGACTGTAACTTAAACTGTTTAATGCTCCCACAGCCAAGCCCCACAACAAGAGCTGCTTATGCCAATAAAATTTTTTTTGCAGCGACAACAAAAGTGTAAATAAAATACTGGCCAAAACAAAACGTAAAAACACAAACCAAGTAGAGTCCAAGTTGACCAAGGCTTGTCTGATTAAAGGAAAGGTTAAGCCCCAAAAAATCGTAACCAGAATCAGGGCCAGATGAGCTTGCGTTATCTTTTTCACTTTGTCTCTATAACACATTTTTGCCAATAAACCTGACGATCCATTTATTTATTGAACTTCTATAAATATGACGCTAACTTTTGTACAATGAAAAAAAATATTTTGTTGGTTGAAGACGATGCCGCCAACAATGCTTTATTGAATCAAATTTTATCCAAAGAATACACTGTTTTTAGTGCTACTCAAGGCTTGGAAGCTTTGGATATCATGAACCAACATAAAATTGATCTGGTTTTAAGTGATATTAAAATGCCTAAAATGGATGGTATGGATTTATTGCGCGCCTTAAAAACCATCAATCCCAGCATAGAAATCATTTTAATGACTGCGCATGGCAGTATTGAGTTGGCCGTGGATGCCATTAAAAAGGGCGCGAGTGACTTTATCAGTAAACCGTTTAGAAAAGCATCTCTTTTGCGCAGTATAGAAAAGTGTTTTGAACGGCAAGCCTTATTGGAAGAGAATCAAAACTTAAAAAAGACCCTTGCAAGCTACAAACATAAACAAGAAAGCCTGGAAAAAGATTACATCAACATTCCCATTGGAACACCACTGAGTAACATTGAACGCACCGTTATTGAACACACGCTTAAAAAAACAGACGGTGATAAAAAACTCACCGCCAAACTTTTAGGCGTCGGCGAACGAACCATTTACAGAAAACTTGAAGATTATGCCAATCAATAAAAATAAACAATCCTTCTTGATTAAAAAAGCCCAAGATGGGGTTTAAAAAGGCATCTTGGGCCCGGAAAGCTCTGCTGTGTTTTATCGACACAAAGGTTCTATCTTAACGTCATAGCCCTGATTTGCTAACATCTCAGCTAAAAGATCAACATGCAATAGGCCCACTTGCACAGACATAACGGAGTCGTCACCCTTATTCTTAAAGATTTGGTTGATGCTATCAAGCCATAGTTGATTTTTAAAGGCAATCACATACTTAAAAAACCAATCTTGATGCTTACCATAAGCATTAAGGTCCTTGGATAATTGTGTATATATGCTTGGGTCATAGTAATCTAAAAAAGACTCTAAGCAATTTTTTTCAAAAAAGTCTTCATATTCAGAAACAACTGTTTCTAAGTTTCCAAACTGATTATTAACATAATCTTCGACTTTCAAAGCAACACGCTCAAAAATTCTCTCATAGCTATTCAAATCAATCTGACCAGTACGTTGATAGCTTTGATATGCCGGCACAAAAAAATTGTACATTTGCTGAGCATCTTTATTTGCTGTTACTTTACCACGATTAATCGTCACCACTGACGTTGCCTTATTGTTCATTTCAGTATATTTTTGCAGATAAGAAAGTTGGGTGGCTGCTCTGCCCATGCTTTGGACAGCCGCCGTTACATTATTGATATTTTTGTTTCTCATAAAGTTTAAATATTCCGCAATAATACTGACTTCGAAAATCCAGGGACTTTGTTCAATGACAACTTGATTTGGAAAAACGGACTTTATCCTACCTTCTCGAGCAACAAGTGCATTGCTTTGCTTTGACTCACCAAGTATTTTTTTAAATTGCAAATCACATCTATTAGATCCGTGTGTCTCGGGATAAAGTATAATGTTTTTTGCTTCAACACTGAGCAACGAAAAAAATAGTATTAAAAAAAAAGATTGTACCTGTGTTCTTATCATTGTTTCCCCCTGATAATAAGTTAAGTATAGATGACCGGTTAAGCTAAGCTCAATGTTTAATATTGAGCTGGCAAATATATGAGAAGCTCATAGCATATACAAACAATTAACGCAATACGCTATTGTCATTTTGGCAAAAGCCTATGATTTTGACAGGTCAAATCTTCCTTAGCTTTAAAAAAGTCTTTACTTTTCAACACCTTAAAGGCACTTAAATACCATGACCTCTGCTTTAAGACTTTATACAATATAAATAGAGAGAAAAATGAAAGCCGGCGTATTTATCATAGAACATTACCGTACCTTGACCAATTATTTTGGAACAGCCCTTGTTGCATGGTTGCTTTCTGCATTATTGGCACAAGTGGTTGCGATGTTTATTCCAACGACCACAGCCATTGTGTCGTCATCTGCACCCAAAAAACAAGCACTTACACCTTCTATATTTGCACAGCGAGAAACTGTGGATCGTTTTATGCAAATTTGTGAACGTAATATTTTTGACTCTGCCAAGCGTACGGCATGTACAGAGGAAGTTGCTGTCAATGAGCCTCAGTTTAATCCCAATGCCGCTCCAGTCAAAAGTGATATCAATGCTCAGCTTTTAGGAACCATGGTTTTAACTGGGTCCAGTTCTTATGCCAGCATTACCGTTAACGGTGAAAGTAAATCAAAAACCTATAAAGTGGGACAAACTTTTGCCGGTGAAGCAACCATTTATGAAATCCAGCGCAATAAAGTGTTTTTTAACCGTAAAGGCAAAAGAGAATACATCGAAGTAGCAAAGCTTCCACAGTTTTCTCGTGGTCCGGCAAGAAGTTCAAGGCCAAGCAGTCCTTCTAGCGCTGGCATTAAACGTGATGGGGATAAAATCACTTTGTCACGGTCTAAAGTTGAATCCACCCTCAATGACTTGAATAAAATTTTACAAGATGCACGCATGGTTCCAAGCTATAACAACGGCAAAGTTACCGGTTTTAAAATTTTTGCTATTCGTCGTGGCAGTATCTTTGACCAGCTGGGTTTAAAAAACGGCGATGAAATCCAACGCATCAACGGTACGCAGGTGGATAGTTTGGAAAAAGCTTTGCCCATGTTGCAAATGGTTAAAACCGAAAGCAATGTTGATATAGACATGGTGCGCAGGGGCAGTAAAAAAACTTTGGATATAACAATTCAGTAATGCGTTAAAAAGGATAATACTCACAATGAAACAAAGACGACCTCACTTATCAACCCTTTTTTCTTTAACATTTTTAAGTGTTACTGTTTTTGCCCAGTCTCCTTTACCGCCCTTAACTCAAGTACAAAATAGTACACAGAAATCTTCTGTCAAACAAATACCTCAAGCTCAACCAGCAGCAAAACCGCAAAATAAAGAAACTGATTCCGCCCGTCCAAAAGTTACCCCTACAAAAAAACCCGTAGCTCAAAAAAAAGACACCGGCGTTTTTAAAGTTACGGATAAAGGCAAAGTCAATTTAGATTTTGTTGATGCAGAGATTGCTGAAATAGCAAAATCAATAAGCGAACTCACTGAACGTAATTTTGTGTTTGATGAAAAAGTCCGCGGAAAAATAACCTTGGTGTCTCCAAGTCCGGTTTCAATAGATGAAGCCTACCAAGCTTTTATTTCTGCTTTAGAGGTTAAGAACTTCACTGTGGTTAAAGTTGGAAAGTTGTATAAAATTGTTCCCATCAGAGACATGAAAACTCAACCTCTACGCACAAGTTCACGCAAACCTTATGGTAACTATGATGAGTTCATTACTCGTCTTGTACCCATACAACACAGCAATGCTCAAGAACTGGTAAAATCTCTACGCGGCCTGGTTTCAAAAAATGGTGACCTGATTGCATATGCCCCAACCAACATGCTTATTTTAACTGATAATGTTGCCAACATTCAACGGATGCTAAAAATCATTAACCGTCTTGATCAAGAAGGTTTTCAAGAAAGTATTCAATTCATACCTTTAGAATATGCCGCCGCTCAAGATGTAGCTGAAAAAATAGAAAAGCTTTTTGATATTCAGGGCAGTAAAAAGGGTCCCTCCAATACACCCAATAGACCCAGCACGCCAAATAACGCCAACACTCCAAGCAACGATTTTTCTGGTGCTGAAGGCAGTCATTTTATTTCAAAAATTATTCCTGATGAACGCACAAACTCACTGATTGTGGTTGCCAACAAAGAAGGCATTAAGCGTATTAAAGATGTTATTGTGCAATTGGATCAAGCCATGCAAGACCTTGCTGGCAAAGGTCGTGTTCATGTTCATTACTTGCAGTATGCTGATGCCACGGAAATGGCTGAAATTCTTTCTGGCGTATCGAGCAACAGTGCTAATAATGATGACAATAGAAACTCGCGTTTACGGCGTCGTAACACGATTCTCTCTAGTCAGGCTTATCGCAACCCCAATATCAATAGAAATACAAATGATAATACTTCTGGTTCTCCTGTTCTTAGCGATGAAGTTCAGGTTACTGCTGATCCTTACACCAACGCCTTGGTCATTACCGCTTCACCAACAGACTATGAAAGTTTAATTCCTGTTATCAATAAGCTTGATATTCGTAGACCTCAAGCATTTGTAGAAGCCATGATATTAGAAGTCAACCTGGATAAAGCTTCTGAGTTTGGTTTAACTGGTCATGGTGGTGGTGACTTGGGCGGCGGCGCAAAAATCTTTGGTGCAACCACATTTGGTAGTAACAGTTCAGCATTCCCATCCACTGACCCAACTGCTTTACAAGGTTTTACCGCTTTATTGCAAGGTCCTACTTTTGACTTACCCTTGGCCGGCGGTGATATACTAACATTACCCGCTTATGGTGGTTTGTTCAAGATGCTGCAAAGCAATGGAACCATCAATGTCTTATCCACTCCCAATATTTTAACCCAAGATAATACTGAAGCCGAAATTGTTGTGGGTAGAGTTGTTCCGTTTATCACCGCACAAGGTAGAGATGTTAACAATCAGCCCATCAACCAAGTACAACGTGAAGATGTTGCAACAACCTTAAGAATTACACCACAAATTAACTCATCTGATGAGTTGACCTTAGAAATTTTTCAAGAAAGCCAAGACTTGGTTGCAGGTGCAAATGTTGAAACTTTTGGTCCAACCACATCCAAACGCTCAACCCAAACCACTGTTTTGGTTAAAGATGGGCAAACTGTGACCATTGGTGGTTTAATCAGTGATAAAATCAGTGACTCAGAAAGCAAGGTTCCGGTTTTGGGTGATATTCCTATCATTGGCTGGTTATTTAAAAACAGAACCAAGTCACGCAACAAAACCAGCTTGGTTTTATTTATAACGCCACATATTGTTCGCTACCCTGAAGATCTTGAGCGCATTACCATGGATAAAAATGATGAGCGTAAACGTTTCTTAAAACGCAATCGTATGGATGATCACCCTGACTTAAAATACAAAAAGTTAGAAGAAACCATTCGTATTAAAAATAAAAACAAAGAGAATACGCCATCTGCACCCATCACAGGTCCAAGCAATGACTTTTTTGATTCACAAAAAACAACCGCACTGAAGGTGAACTCATGAAAGACGAACGGACAAAAGCCAATAAAATAACCGTAGCCTCAGACTCAGAAGCCACGGAAATTTGGCAAGCTCCGCAGTTGGCTGAAGAAAAGATATCTTTAACTGACAATGGCTTTACTGCACCCACAGACGTGTCTTTTTTGGGCATGAGCTTGGGAGAAATTTTAACGCAAACAACATCCATGTCCCCAGAACAGTTGGCTGAAGCCATGGCGCAAGGACAAAATGAAGCTGCCTTGGTGGATTATCTGCTTAAAAAAAAGTGGATTACCTCCACGCAACTGATGCAAGCTCGCAGCTTGCAATTGAACATCCCTCTGATTGATGCAGAAAAACTTAAAGATTTAGACTCCCAGTTAATTGCAGATATTCCCATTAACTTTGCTAAAAAATTTACACTGGTTCCTGTTGATAAAACTGCCTTCGCTTACACCATTGCTATTTTTAGTCCAAAATCGATGGAAGCCTTGGAAGATCTAAAGTTGCTTTTACAAGCAGATATCAATCCGGTATTGGCTTGGAAAGATGATATTGTCAGTGCCATCAACTCAATTTACAACCAGGCCACCCGAGCCGATAATAACATTAACCAAGACTTGATTGATGATATTGAAGGTCAAAATTTGGCACAAATGAATTTGAGCGAAACTGAAGACCTTTTAGACAGTGAAGACGATGCGCCAATCATCCGCTTAGTCAATGCTTTACTGTTCCAAGGGGTGAAAGATGGTGCCAGTGATATTCACATAGAACCCGGTGAAAGAGATGTCTCTGTGCGCTTTAGAATAGATGGTGTACTCAATGAAATCATGCGTCCACCCCGCAAGGCTCACAATGCCATCAGCTCAAGGGTTAAAATTATGGCAGACCTTGATATTGCTGAACGCCGTATTCCACAAGATGGAAGGATTAAAATTAAAATTGGTGGTAGAGATGTGGATATTCGTGTTTCTACTTTACCCACATCCTTTGGTGAACGTATAGTTATGCGTTTGTTAGATACCTCTAATGTTTTATTGAATATAGAAGATCTGGGATTTACCAAACAGCAGCTAGAAATTATTAATCGAGTGGTTCATTTAAGTCATGGTATCTTTTTGGTTACCGGTCCTACAGGTTCTGGTAAAAGTACAACCTTGTATTCTTGTTTATCTCGTATCAATACACCGGGACGAAATATTATTACCGTTGAAGATCCTGTAGAGATTCAATTGGCAGGAATCAGTCAAATTCAAGTGAATGAAAAAGTAGATTTAACTTTTGCTGCTGGTTTACGTTCTATCTTGCGTCAGGATCCGGATGTGGTGATGATCGGGGAGATTCGGGATAAAGAGACGGCGGAAATTGCCATTAAAGCATCGATGACTGGTCACATGGTGTTTTCAACCTTACACACCAACGATGCCAGCACCACCGTTACCCGTTTAAAAGATATGGGTGTTGATACATTTAAAATAGCCGATGCCCTTGAAGCCGTTATGGCTCAACGTTTGGCAAGGAAACTGTGTAAAGAATGTAGAGAGCCCTATACCCCTACAGACATAGAGTTAAGGCAACTTAATGTTACCAGAGATAAACTTGAGGGCAAAACCATTTACCAAGCCAAAGGCTGTGCTAAGTGCAGTCAAACCGGCTACAAGGGGCGTACCGGTATTCATGAAATTTTACCCATTGATGATCATATTCAACCTTTAATTTTAAGTGGTGCTGACGGTGCCACCATTAAAAGAACAGCCATAGAACATGGAATGCTAACTTTACGTGAAGATGGTGCTTTAAAAGTCTTGGATGGCACCAGCAGCATT
Organism: bacterium; assembly: GCA_022763185.1. NCBI lineage: Bacteria > bacterium. The sequence goes on from JALEGL010000004.1 coordinate 32,608, forward strand.
GATGAAATCTTACGTGTAACTCAAGATGAAATAGGATTTGATGACTGATGCCTTTGTTTGAATACCAAGCCATCAATGCCCAAGGCAAAACTATCAATGGCTATTTACAAGCCAATAATCGTAATGACTTGCGTGAAAAACTGCGTCGTGATGGCATGTTTTTATCAGATGCCAAAGAATCCAAAGCCAAAGATGAAAAAAGTGTTCCCGGTAATGTTAAAATCAAGTTGGGTGGAGGTAAACCCAAAACTGGGGATATTGCCCTGATGACCCGTCAACTCTCCACTTTGATTTCTTCAGGTATTCCTTTGGTTGAATCTATTCAAGCTTTGTCTGAACAAGTAGAAAATTTAAATTTAAAAAAAGCCCTCAGTGACATTAAAGAAAAAGTTAATGAAGGAAGCAGTATGGCGGATGCCATGCAACCGCATGTGCCTAACACATTTGATAAACTTTATGTCAACATGATTGGTGCCGGTGAAGTCTCAGGTGCTTTTGATCTTGTCTTGAATCGTTTGGCTGATTACACAGAAAACCAGGACAAACTTAAAGGTAAAGTCAGTTCAGCCTTGGCTTACCCTATTGCCATGGTGTGTATTGCTTTTTTAGCCGTCATTGTCATATTCACTTTTATTATTCCAAAATTGATTACGCTGTTCAATGACCTAGAACAAGCACTTCCTTTGCCCACTCAAATCTTGATTGCCTTGAGTAATATTTTTACCTCGTATTGGTATATTGCCCTGGGTGTGATTGTTGTCACTGTTTTTGGTATCCGAAAATACCTTTCAACCTACAAAGGCCGTTACAACTACCATCGTTTTCTTTTAAATATGCCACTTTTTGGCAAGCTGTTTAGAATGGTTTCTATTTCTAGGTTTGCCAGCACCTTATCAACTCTACTTTCTAGTGGTGTTCCTATTTTAACCGCCATGGACATTGTTAAAAATGTGATTAATAATTTAGTGCTGACTGAAGTGATTGATAAAGTACGCAACAACTTAAGGGAAGGAGATTCAATATCGGTTCCCTTAAAAAACTCTGGTGAGTTTCCACCCATGGTGACGCATATGATTTCTGTGGGAGAGAAAACCGGGGAACTAGAGGGGATGCTAGCAAAAATATCCCAAACCTATGAAATGCAAGTCGATCGCGCAGTTTCAACCATCACCTCATTGATAGAACCTCTGATGATGCTGGTCTTAATGCTGGGCATTGGCTTTATTGTGCTAGCTGTGATGTTACCCATGTTTAATATGAATCAGGCAATGGGCTAAAATTTTAACAACAACCAACGACAAAGGAGAAAAATAATGAAACAAAACAATAAACTTAAACTGTACAAGAAAAACGCTGGTTTTTCTTTGGTGGAATTGATGGCTGCAGTGGTGATCATTGCGCTCTTATCTGGACTGGCAGGACTTGGGGTTTCAAGAATGCTAAAAAGCTCTAGAATAAAAGCGGCTCAAAGTGAAATTTCTACTTTTAGCCAAGCTTTGGATATTTATGACATGGAATGCGGAGGCTATCCAGACACATTACAAGGCTTAATTGAAAAGCCTAGCAGTGGCTGTCCGGGCTTTCCTGATGGTGGTTTCTTAAATAAAAAAGAAATCAAGCTTGATCCATGGAAAAATGAATATCAATATGAAAAAAATGGAATCAATAACACCAGTGGTTTTGATTTATGGTCCATGGGACCGGATAAAGAAGATGGTACAGTTGATGATATTACCAACTGGGCCAGTGAGTCTTTAGACTAAACTTAAACTTGCTTAAACACTATACGGTTGAAACATACCGTATGGTGTTTACTCTTAACAATGTTATTAAACTATTCACATAAAAAAATATTTTCAGCATTCACACTCATTGAATTGATGTTTGTTATCGTCTTATTGGCTTTATTTGCTCGTTTGACTTTGCCCAAGTTCAATCAAATTACCCGCGGCAATTTAAGAAGCACTGCAACCAAGCTTTCTGGTTTTTTTAAAGCCGCCCATGACCGAGCCATCATGCGCAGTGAACATATTAGAATTTATTTTGATCTTGATGCCAACACCTACTGGGCCAGTGTATTTGTCCCCGTTGAAAAAATGCCTCTTTTGGATAGCTCCACGGATATTGATGATGCCATCTTAGCTTTTGAAAAGCTAGCAGAAGACAGCATTGGTGATAGTGAGCCAGAAAAACAGGAGGCTACTTTTGAAACCTTAAAAGAAAGAAACTTAAAAAAGTCAAAGCTCCCCAGTGGCTTACGCATTAAACATATCTATAAAGCATCTATTGGTAATGACCAAAACAATATCAATGATGTAGAAAATGAAGGCCGCATCTATTTAGATTTTTATCCCAATGGCTTTTCAACACAGTCTATTGTTTATTTAGAAAATGACTATGAAAATATTTATAGCATTATCATTCCTCCTATAGGCGGCCAAAGCCGCATTGAAAAAGGAGAGGTCAGTGTTTTTTAACAGAGCGCATGTAATTTTTGGCCAGATTCATAAAGCTGTACTTATGAAGAACAAGGCAAAGCCTTGTGATGAATTTAGTACAACTTATGTCGTTCACGGCACCCATTTGCGTTCGGATTCGGCACATGGTCTTTCCTCCTCTTTGTTAACAAAACTATTGAAAAAAAGAGGAGGCCAAACTGTTACTAAAGATTCCCCTTTAACAAAAAAAACTGCTGGGTTTAGTCTTGTTGAGGTTTTGGGGGCAATGATGATTTTATCCATTGCGCTTGTGGCTTTGATGGAAAATCAATCCAGTTCATTGCATTTAACAAAGAAGTCTCTACTCTTGGACCAAGCCACTTCTTTAGCTCAAGGAAAAATGGCTGAACTTACGGTTGAGGCCAACCGTAGAAGCTTATCTGAATTTCCTGATTCAGGTGAAGGTACTTTTGAAGATGAAGCTTTACAACGTTTTTCATGGCGCTATCAAACACAGCCCGTTGAAGCTCCAGACTTTGCTGCCATGGCTAAAGTAGCCATGGGAGAAGAAGGCGCCTCCACAGGTGAAGGCAGCGCTGGTCTGTTAGACGGTCCTCTTAAGAGTGTTACTGAGGCGTGGAGTAAAGCTCTATTAGAATTACGCGTTGAAATTCTGTGGAAAGAAGGCAACTCAGAAAAAAATTATGCTGTGGTCACCCATCTCATCGATGAACAAGCATCCAGTAATATTGCAGGCATGGTCAAAGGCATGAGCCAAGCTTTGGGTGGGGGTAATAATGAAGAAGGTGGGTTTCAATGATTAAAACCGGCCTTAATCCATTTTTTAAACAACGCGCTTTTACTGTTCTTGAACTTATGATGGGAGCCATCATTTTAGCTGTTATAGGTACCATTTGTTACTCAGCCCTATGGGGAACCTTTAGAACGCAGCAAACGGTTGATGAAAAATCCGACATTCAAGAGTTAGGCACTGCCGTTGTTAACAAAGTCAAAGTTGATCTTTCTCAAACCTTTCATGTTGAGGCTACTCGGCCTATTACACGATTTAAGGGTGAAGATAACGGTAATTTGGATAAAATAGACTTCACCGCCTTGGTTCATATGCCCAGCTCTGATGAAGCCAAGGAAAGTGATCAAGCCTTGGTTAGCTATCAAATTGTCCCTAACCCAGACAACTCACAACTCAATATTTTACAACGTCGCGAAGTACCTATTATTGCACCTCAAGACGATGCTGATTTAGCTCTAGCGGATTTTGTTGACGTTACAGATAAAGTAGTTGAATTTAGTCTTGAATATTTTGATGGAGAAAAACACATCCCTTCTTGGGACATCACTGCTGTTGCTCAAAGAAACAAACTGCCCCAGTTGATTAAAATCAAACTGGTCTTGCAAGATGATAAAGAACGTCAATACAGCTTCTTTAACACCGTAGACTTGCCCATGTGGCAAAATTTAAGCTTGGAAAAGAAAGCTACACCAACACCCGACCCAAACAATCCGAATCCGAATCCAAGTCCAACACCACAAGGAGGCACAGATTGATCCCTCCTTTAGATAAAATCAAGCGATTAAAAAATGGAATGCTGTTTTATAAGGCTTTCTTCGCAAAGGGGAAAGCCAATAAAAACCACGTTTTTTATTGGTTTGGGGAAAAGCGTTTTTCCCCTAAAAAAACCAGAGGTTCGGTGGCTTTGACCATGGTTCTGATGATCATTGCAATCATCACCACCTTGGCCATTGAAATATCTTATCGTTCACAAGTCAGCGCCAGCTTGGTTGTCAATAAGCGTGATTATATTAAAGCTTATGAGCTAGCAAAAGCAGGGTTTAGATGGTCTCTTATGCGCTTAAGTTTAGATACGGCTTTGGACCAAATCCCTGCCATACCAGGAACCAACTTTGGTGGTAAAAAAGATGACCTGAGTGAAATGCAATGGGCAATGCCTTTACCTTACCCCTTGCCTATTGGAAGCAGTTTGTTGGAAAAAAGCCCTGAACAACTCAGTCAAGAACTAGGTGGAAGTTTTGTTTCTAACATTTATGATGAAAGCGCAAAAATTAACCTTAACGATGTGGGCTCTGGTGGCCCTGGGACGCAGAAAAGATGGTCCGGGACCTCTGAAGTTTTAGAAAATTTGCTCTTATCTCACCGTTTCAAACGGTTTAATAAAGATAAAGATCATAGAGAGTTGTTATGGGCTATTGAAGACTGGGTGGACGATGACAGTAAAGTCAATCATATGTCTGGCGGGATAGAAGATGCCCAATACATGTTGGATAATATTCCCAATTTCCATGTTAAAAATGGACCGTTTTACACTGTCGATGAAGTTAAATTGCTCAAACCCATGACTCAAGAGTTGTTTGAAGAAATAAAACCCTTTATTACTGTTTATCCTTTTAATGCCAAACTTCCCAAACTCTCTACCCAGCAAGTAACGCCTTTGGGTAAAATTAATATCAATACCGCCCCTTTAGAACTGATTGCAGCTTTGTTTAATAGACAAGCCTTACCCAACCTCAAAGCCCGTTTAGAGTGTGCTCAACTGGTTACTCAAGCTAGAGAGCTGCAAGCGTTTAGAAGTATTGGCCAAGGAGACGGTGGCTTTATTGCTTTTCTTAATTCACAATGTGGTGGTGCAGAAAGCCAGCAAGAAGGCCAATTCCCTATCATATCCAATATTGTTAAAGGTATTTTAGATATTCGTTCAGATTATTTCAGAATAGAAGCACAAGCCTCTGTAGGTAAAATAACCACCACCATTGATGCTGTAGTTTCAAGAAAAGATTCAAAAAAACCACAAATCATGTATTGGAGAGTAAGGTAAACGTATGGCAGAAAAAATTTTAGGCTTGGATATAGGAACATTTTCAATCAAAGCAGCTTTGTTTGAATCTTCTTTTACCCAGAGCGAACTAATCAATGTTTACGAAAGTGCCCCTCTGAATATTGGTGAGCATGATAGTCATGAACAGTTGGTTGCAAAACAAGTGGCCGCCATAGGACAACTCATTAAAGATAATGAAATTGATTTTAAAACCGTTATCAGCTCTATTCCATCAACCCAAGTCAGCTTTAAACCCATGGTTCTTCCTTTAAGCAAAACTCAAATTGAAAAAATTCTACCTTTTGAAATGGAAAATTTTTTACCGTTTCCCATTGATGAAATGACCTTTGATCATGATTTAATCAAGTTTGAAAAACCCAACTCACATATACTGGCCACTGCAGTAAAAAATCAATACATTCAAGAACATTTGGATTTACTGCAACAAGCCAATATAGATCCAGCCATTGTGACAACAGATGCCTGTGATTTAAACAATGCGCTTATGTTTAATCCTGAGCAAAATTTACCAGAGCATTATGGAATTTTACATTTAGGACATCGCTTTAGTTATTTGGTATTCATTTATAACGGAAAAGTTCAGCATATACGCAGTCAGTTTTTTGGTGGAGCCCATTTAACAGAAGCTATTCGTAAAAATCTTGATCTTACTTTGGAACAAGCTGTTGAAGTTAAACACTCTCACGGTGTGCTTGAGTTACCTTCAAACCCTTTAAGAAGTGAGGATTTAAAAAAACTATCTGAAACCTTACACACTGCCTTTAGTAACCCTCTTAATCAAATTAAACAAAACATTGGTCTTTACCGGGCATCAACAGAATTTGAACAAGCCCTAGAAAAAATTTATCTTACTGGTGGCACGAGCCAATTAAAAAACCTTCCTGCATGGTTTTCTAATCAGTTGAACTTACCCTGTGAACCTTTGGGCGCTATCCCCCAAGACCATGCATTTAAAAATCAACTGCAAGATAAAGAAGCAAGTTTAAACTTATCGATTGGCCTGGGTCTAAGAGCGGCAGGTAAAGGTAAGCAGTTACAAAAAATGTCTCACATTGATTTAAGAAAAGGAGACTTCGCTTTTGCCAAAGATTTATCGGATATCAATAAAATAGCACTATTTTTTGGGCAATGGATTACTGTTATTTTCGTGGTTGCTTTGCTGTTTCAGTCTGTACGTTTTGTTCAACTGCGAACACAATACGCTCAATCAGAAAAAGTTGTTCTCAAAAAATTCTCGAGTATTTTACCCAAAGTAAAACGTAAACCCAATAACTCTCAGACTGCACTAAGAACCTTAAAAAAAGAAGTTAAGCGCTATGAGGAAAAACAAAAAATTCTTACTGCTGGTTTAGGAGAAGAAACAGCTTTAAGTGTTTTAAAAACCATATCAGATGTTATCTCTCCTGATATTAGTATTGACGTCAAAGAACTCTCCATCGATAACAATAAAGTCACTCTCAATGCCTTAACAACCAGCTTTGAGAATGTGGATAAAATTGTTAGCAGTCTTAAAGAGCATAAAACATTTAGCACTATTGATCTTGGCGACAGAAAAGAAGACAGTGCGGGTAAGGTCAACTTCACATTAACCATAACCATTGAAAGTGAAGAAGAAAAAGCAGATTCGGAACGCAAGAAATCTAACCGAAGGAGACGCAGATGAGTAAGCTTAACTTTTCTAAAGAATCTTTTTCTCAAATTATTGAACAAATAGAAACTTTAAAATCTTACTATCATCGCCTTTCCGATCGTGAACGTTATATTGTTCTTGGCTCGGCTATGGTAGGTTACATTTTATTTTTATTTTTGTTTTACATGCTGGTTGCCAGCACTGTGTCATCTGTTCAAAGTAAAATTGATCTCAACAAAAAAAACTTGGTACAAATAGAAGAACTTAGAACCCGCTTACAGAGTTCCAAAACTGCTGTTGATGATATTGAGCAAAGAATCAGAAGAACTGAAGTTGGTTTTCAATTGGCCACTGAACTTGAACGCATAGCTGGAAAGTATGGCGTTAATATTGATACTCTCAGTGATCGTCCTGGACAACCCAATGACTTGTACAATGAAATTCAATCTACCATTAAAGTTAGCAGCATTGATTTAAAAACATTGATCCATTTTTTATACGATATTGAACATGGCAATAAATTGATCCGTATCTCTTCTTTACAAATCAAACCCAACTTTAAGGAACCTTCGCAACTTAATGTAAGCTTTGTGGTATCAACCTTTAAACTTAAGGCTTCATCATGAAAAACTTTTTAACACAATTGCTTTCTGTTTTTCCCAGCAAGGAAGCGCTAAGGCAAAATCGTCAATATCTGGTATTGGGTTTAATTGTTTTTTGTATTGGTTTCATCTGGCATTTCCCAGCACAAGGGATTCTTAACAATCTCATTAAAACTGTAGAAAAACAAACCGGTGTCTCTATTCAAGCGGATGACTTAAGTTTGGCTTTTCCTATTGGTGTAAAAGCAAAAAATGTGCATGTGACCAATATCCCAGTGCCTGCACTTGCACAAACTGGGGTTAAACTTGAAACACTTTCTATTAAAATCTCTCCTTTAAGCCTCATAACATACCCTTTAAAAAAATCTGGCTCAGTCAGTGTTTATGGCAAACAAAAAAGAATGTCTTTTAAAACCAAGTTGAGTGCAAACAAAGATATTGTTAAAGCCAAAGGCAGTGCCAGAGGCTTACAAATGGATCATGATTTATTTATCCCCAGTGCCGGTGCAAAAATGGCCATCCAAGGCCAACTTGCAACAGAGTTTAACTTTTTAAGTAATATTGCCGCCCTCCAAAAAAATGATTTCTCATCTTTAGAAGGAACACTTAAAACTACCCTTAAACAAGCCACCATCAGTCCCCCCTTGATGAGTCCTATTAAATTTGATCAAGTGAAATTGGATACTGCTACTGAAAAATCAAAAGCCGTCATAAAATCTATAAAAATGGATGGCCCCATGATATCAGGATCTATCAATGGTTATGTTGACTTACGGCCAGTTATAGACCGCAGCATCACCAACCTTGATGGAAAAATACAAATTGGTAAGGAAGGTCAATCTTTAAAAAGCATGTTACAAATTGCTGGCATAAAGTTTGATGCTTCTGGCAAAGGGGCTTTTAAAATTAATGGGCCCCTCAATGCTATCATTGTTAAAAGTTATTGAATGATTTTTGGCCTCTATCGACGTCTGCATCACTACAAAAATAATATTGGCATTATTTTTGCTGTTTTATAGCCTAATGTTTAAAAAAAGATTTATTTTTACCCGTTTTTTTATTGTATTTCTATGCATTTATAGCGTTGCAAAAGCTCAAGAGCGCTTAATCACTGAATTCTACTGTACCGATGTTGTCGCAGCATCCTTTTCATGTAAAGTCCCCAGTGAAATTTCTATAGAAAAGTATTCCTTAGTAAGACAAGCATTTACCGAAATTTTTTATTCAGATTCAGCTTTTGAATTTTCCAATCTGAAAAAATTGAAACCATCACCATTCATTTTCCTTCCTGCGCATCAGGCACTTAAATCTGGGGTCAAACCTTTTTCAATAACGTTCTCTTCCTTTGAGGCTTATATCTCTTCTGATTATTCTGATTACAGGTTACCCAACACGACATTTTTATTCAATAAAACGCCCTTGCCTCCATGTTATACCTTAAATAGATTTGGAAAATATGAATTGGGAACTTTAAAAAAAATAACCCCCACAGAGGATCTTATCACTCTTGAAAATACAGTTTTATTTGAACTATCAAAAAATCTTATCCCGCGGTGTAAGAAGCATGATCAAAATCTTAATTTATTGATTAATACTTTGGATAACCTCTACAGCACCTACGAGAATATATGCCAAAAAGCAGGGGGTAAGTTCACTAGCCTTTCAAACAATAAAAATATCAGCAATAAATATGGTGCGCATGAGAGTGTAGCTCCAGATGATAGGCCTTTTTACCTTGGAATCATGGCAAAATGGATTGATCCACAATATGAAAACTATCGATGTGTTTTAGGTCCCCGAGCATAACTTCTTAATTTTTTTTAATTAATACAGACAAGTCCTTTATAATATTGCGCTTTTTTTGGTTTTATCTTATGCTAATGGCCGTATGAGTGCTGATAAAAGATCTTCCAATAGAGTTCCTTTAAATACCAAAGTTCACTTGGAGTTTGAAAAGTTTAGTGGATTTGTTTCTGAGTTTTCACACAATATTTCTCCTGGAGGAATGTTTATCAAAACCCCCAACCCCCTTCCTATAGGAAGCATTGTCAGCTTTGAATTTAAACTGAAAGATTCTTTTCAACTGATTCAAGGCTTGGGTGAAGTGACTTGGATTCGTTCCAATATGATTTCTCCTGATGAACCTGCAGGCATGGGTGTACGCTTTAGAGAAATTTCCGATCGCAGCCGTGATTTAATTAAGGCTATTGTTACCCAGACTAAGAGTCAGGGCGATAAACCCTTTGACATTGACGATCAACCCGATGCCGTTACATCAACAATCTCTGCACAAGATGCCAAAGAAGTCTATGGTTCAGAACCTTTAAAAGATGCTTTAAGTTCAGTACCCTCTTCAAGTGATACAACACAAGCTCAACCCAACAATACCCGCAATGCAATTGATAATTTAGATGCACACCTTATTGATAATACCGTGTCCAACCCACACTTGAATACCAATAATAATGAGCTTGACCCATCACAAGCAACACATACCGCATTGTTTGATAGCCAAGATCAAAATTTAAACCTAAATGATTTAGAAGAAGATCCTTTAACCAGTCCTGACGATGAACATACCTTTGCAAGTATGCAAGACTCTGTTTTGTCTGATAGCGGCTCAGGACTCAGCGACAGCTTTGAGCTTTCTTTGGATGAAGAAATGAATGACCCAGATCTAGATAACGCTGATAACACGGCCAAGCCATCTAAATCTGAAAAAAATTCTTCTAGCTTTGGTGTTAAAGTTTTTTTGAGTTTAATTTTTGTTTCACTGCTGGCCAGTGCTTATTTGCTCAAAGACTTGTATTTACCCACTTTACAAAACGTTCCTTTTATTGCCCAATTTTTGCCTGCGCCTGAATCAAAAACCCCTATTTCTGTACAGACACCTTCTGTAGAAGAAAAAATTCAAGCCCTTACCAAAAATGAAACCCCGGTTGAAGAAATCAATCCCAGTGACAATTCAACGGCTGTCAGTCAGTCAAATGCATCCAGTCAAGAAGGTGACTCTAAACAAGCTGAGGCAAACACTGAAAAAAATCAGATCGATGAGACCAAACAGGCAAAAAATTCACCGATGAACAATACTCCTAAGCAAACAACGCCAACTAGGCAAAAAACAAGCGCTACTAAACTTTCTCAATCAGAAACAACCCTCTCTTCAGAAAGCCAAAAAACAACCTCTGCATCATCTTCTTTAGCTTCCGCTCAAGCAAAACAATCAAACCTTGATTCAAACTTGCTTAAAGTAAAAAATTTAACTTGGACGGTTGATAAAGACGACTGGGTTCTGGTTGTTGAAACGGATAAAAATATGGACAAAAGCAACATTGTTCATAGCTCACTGAGAAATGGGCCTGCTAGAGAATTGATTATTTTAAAAGGTATGCAAAAAAGTTTTTCTAATCGTACTATACCGGTTGAACAAACCGGTGTTTATCGGATTAGAACGGGGTACCATGCAGATAAAGACCCTGCCCAACTGCATATTGTTATTGATATTCTTAATCCTGAAATCAAGATGAAAAAAACCCAAGCATTGGGCAATATTGTTAAAATATTCTTTGGTGTCCCCACTGAGCCATAAAACGGCAGCCCAGAATAGCTACTTTATACTTTATTTTCAATAGCTTATGCTTGTTTTTTTTGGCATGCTTTTTGTTATATATATTGGTATGTTAAAAACAAAAATAAATATTTCGTTTTTTCTATTATCTGGCATGAGCATCATGGGACTTTTACTTGTTCAAAGTTGTGGGCGAGAGTTGACTTATTCAGGTACGCCTTTTGATATACACAGCCAAAATGGTGCTGACCTTGATTTGGATAACATTGCTGACCTAGAAGACAATTGTCCCACCGTATACAATCCCAACCAAGTAGACTCCAATTACGATGGCTTGGGAGATGCCTGCACACCTGCAGCTGAATTAAGTGATCCATTGCTCAGCATCGTTGAAGAACAGTCTAGCCTTCAATCCATTCTTTTAACTTGGACAAATAATAATTCTAATGTGAGCTACATTTTAAAACGTAAAATCAATGACAACAGTTATGCTGTGGTTGGAGAGTTTGATGGTCAGACCCATGAATTTACCGATTATAACCTTGTTCCAGGGCAAAGCTATACCTATAGAATTGAAGTGCATCGTGAAGGTAATTTCAGACTTTCAAACCGTGTAGAATTTGAGGTTAGCAACAGTGGCGATTTACTGTTTACACCTCAAACCCCAAGCAATCTATCTGTTGATTTTATTTATGTTGGTGATGAATGTTACCCACGTTTTCACTGGTACGATAACTCTGATGATGAGCTCGCTTTTGCATTGTTTGGTTCTGTTTTAACCATGAGCGCTATCAATTACAGCGATGAGATCTGGGAAACCTATCAAACCAATGCACAAGAAATGACAAGTACAGGCTGGCGATCATACACATTTATTGGAAACATTCCGCTTGTTGTTAATGAAGATATCAGCAACATCATTACCATGGAAATTGCAGCTTGCAACAGTGACGGATGCTCCGATACCAGTCCTACATTAAGAGTTGAAAATGGCTCTTGCCAATAAGCAATAGTTTATTCATACTGTGGTTACTTCTTTTAATCTTTAGCTGGATCAGATTTAACCACGGTAAACTCTACACGTCTGTTCTTTGCTCTTCCTTCAGCTGTTGTATTGGTTTCTATCGGCTGGGTTTCTCCTAAACCAATGGCGGTAAGACGGCTGGCTTCAATACCGGCAGCCAGCAAAAAAGATTGAACACTCATGGCCCGTTGCTGAGAAAGTTTTAAGTTTAAAGCGTCTGAGCCCACGCTATCGGTATGAGCTTCTATACGTAAAAGCCTAATTTGTGGATACTTTTTCATGATTCCTGCAACTTCATTCAAGGCCTTATAAGAGATGGGCCTGATGGTTGCCTTACCGGAATTGAATTGTATCCTGCCCAGAAAATCAATCTTATTGCCCAGCATCGGTGGCGGAGTATCGTTTTCTTTTTTTAGGGTTAAGGTATGACTGTGCCGCTTGCGTAATTTTAATTGCAGCTTTTTTTCTATGGGTTCATAACCTTTTTTATACACCCTTAAGGTATAAAAGCCTGGAGCAGTATTTTTTCTCCAACTTGTTCCTGAATATTTTTGAACCACTTCACCTTGTTCATTCACCAAGTCCATATCAACCATGGCTAATTTTTTATCTTGATCTCTAACCACAACATACAGTTGTGAAATTTGTTCAGGCGCCTTAAGCTTTGGTTTTTTTGGCACCGGTGTAGGTTCAACTGGCTTTTGGGGCGAGGGGGTTTCAAGCTTGGGTTGTTTTTGCTGCACTTCGCGATCACCCAAATAAGAAATGCCTGCAAAGGCCCTGTAATCTGGGCTTGCATATGCTTGACTTAGGCCTTTGCCGCCGCCAAAAACCAAAGAGAGTTTTTGCTTAAACAAACGAATACGCAGTCCTGTCAAGGCTTCTAAAGGCATGATTTCTTGTTGAGAAAAAAGTTCATTCATATTGCTCGCGCCCCTTGCTTCAACAAAAATATCCATACTTTTTGCTTGATCTAGATGATAGGTATAAGCCAAAGCGTACAACAATGCATGACTGACAGTCAGAGAACTGCCTAAAATAGATTCATCATCAAAACGATACTGTCCACCCAAATTAAGACCAAGGTAATGTCGATCCTGAATTTCTTTATCTACTGCTAGGTAAGCTCCCAAGGTGGGTGCAGCATCATTAAACTGATCTAAACGATTGACATCCAGGGGTAAGGTAAGAAAAGGAACCAGCGCAAGACCTACCCCATTTTGTTTTTCTAAAAAACGAAGCGTTGCATGCAGATACAAATCCCCCAAAGATGGTCCAGTATCTTTACTAAGATTATTAAAATCATTCACTTCACCTGCAACATTAATGGGCAAGACAACACCAAAGGATAACCAATCAAAGAAACCTAAATTAAAATAACTATCAATGACGCCAAAGTTTTTTACTGCATCCTGGTTGGTAATATTAAATCGTTCAAAATCAATGGGATTGCTAACATATTGATAAACACTGCCTACTTCAAAGGTTCCTGCCTTAGGGGTTTGGGTTCCATGTAGAGAAAAAGCTCCATACTGATCACCAGTTGGTCTTAAGAGATGTGTATTCAATGCAAACGCCAAAGAACCCCAAGTAAAACTTACGATCAATAAAATGTTTTTAACTAATCTCATACAATGTTCCTTACTAAAAAACGGATTGCCTGCTCTAACATAAAATATATTGCTCTATGACTCAATGCCGATGAGAACTATACTAAGCAAGGTACTATCTGGCAAGTGAACATCAAGGATTATTAGAAATCAATAAGATCTGTTTTTAAAGCGACTAAAAGTTTTCCAAAACGATAAAAAGTGGCATGATTTGGCTGTTGAAGTACATATGCAAAAACACGGTCTATCTTTTTCTTATCATTGCAATAAGTTTTTTAGCCTATATCTTGGTCGGTGAAATTCCTTTTTTATACTATGAGCCCGCAAGTATCGAACAAAATCCTAAACTAATTCATCCCTCTCTTTTTTGGCAGTCTTATTTTAATTTTAAAAGTCTTTTTTACAAACCTTTAAGCCTTCTCACTTACCATTTTAATCATATGTTATGTGGGCCCTCATCTTTTTGTTTTCATTGGAGTAATTTTTTTATCCATGCCTGCAATGTTGTTTTGCTGTTTTTACTGGCCCAACAACTTCGAATCAAACACTTTATTTGGAGCGCTCTTTTTTTTGCATTACATCCTCTAAGCACGGCATGTGTCAGTCAAATTCATGGTAGACCTTATGCCTTGGGGAGTCTTTTTATGCTTTTGGCTTTAAATCTCTATTTCTTCAATGCCTATCAGAGTCGAACAAAAACACATCCAATACGGCCAACCCTTGTTTATTGGAGTATTCTTGTTTTGTTTGTGTGTATGTTTTTAAGCAAACAAAGCTTTATTGTTTTTCCAGTACTCATTATGTTTCATCTTTACAACAGCTCCTCTAATAAAAAACTCTACCTTTTTGTGCCGCTGATTGTTTTTTGTACATGTTTTTTAGTTGGCATTTTTTATTTGGACATTATTCCCAATATTTCCAAAGCCGTTGTTGGTCCAAAAGTTTATGCACTGTCTCAACTAGGCAATGTTAACACTCTAATCAAATTTTATATTTTACCTTTTCAAACAGCCTTAGTGCATGACCTTTATTTTTATGCTTCAGCTTTCTATCCTCAAGTCATGCTTGGTATTTTCCTTTTAATTCTTTGGCTGTTCTTGATCATCCAAAAACGCTCGTCTTTATTGGGTTGGTTATTGTTTTGTTTCATCCTAATGATTCTTCCTACCAATAGTATTATTCCAAAAAATGAAGTAATCCGAGAGTGGCGACTTTATCCCAGCTTAATTTTTCTGTCTCTTTTATGGGGATACGGCTTAGATTTTATGTATTCCAAAATAAGTCGTTTTTCACAACCCAAAAATCTTAAACACATTTTATTGTATACAGTCCTTATTGTTTATGCCACCGCACAGTTCTTAAGCATCTATCAACAAAATAAGATCTATCGCAATCCTATCTTTACCTGGCAACAAGTCACAAAAAAATACCCCTACTCCAGCGATGCTTACAATAATATTGGCGTATGGCACGCACGCCAGAGTGATTATAAACAAGCCTTAGCTTACTTTAAAAAAGCGATCGAGCTAGATCCTAAAAATTTTGCCTATGAGTTAAATATGGCCGCGTGTTTCAGAGAAATGCAACACCCTGCCTTGAACAGAAAACATACCCAAAGAGCAAAAAAAAAGGCTTCTGCCTATAACAACAGAAGCCATTCGTTTCATTTAAAGCCTTAGCTTAAAAAAAGATTATTACTGATCACGCTCACCAAAAATATAGGTCCGGTCAACAACTTCAGAAGAGTCATCTCCATCACAGGCAATCGCTCTAATACTGACCGTTTCATTTGGGCCGCCAATTAAAAACGGTCCCTCGTAATCAAAACCACTGTCTGTACAGTTGGGTTCTTCTGCTGGTCCATCCATGGAAAAGGTATAAAACACCTTGCTGTAGCCACTGACAATTCTAAAGTTCAGACTTTCTACAAAAGGGTTTTGTGCCATGCTCCTTGGATGTAAAATAGGATCCGCAACAGGCTCACCTTCTCCACATGAAACCATAGCCAATAACAATACGGCTAAAAAACCATAATTCTTTATATTCTTACTTTTATACATAATGTTTTCCCCCTTATATTATTTCAAATCAACCGTGAATTTTTCACTATCACCAATCAATTTTTTTCTGCAAGCTAAAATTTATATTTAAGGACCAAAAACATACTCCTCAGAAGAAGTTACAACTGAGGAATTGTCTTGTTCACAGGCAATTGCTTTAATACGAACTGTTTCATTGGGCCCACCAATCTGAAAAGGCCCTGCATATTCAATACCTACCGAACCACATTCTGGATCTTCAGGTACTCCACTTAAAGAAGACGTATATCTAACATCGTTTTGACTGGTAATGGTCACAAAAAGGCGGTCATTATCATCTATGGGGTTTGAAAATTGACCTCCAGATGGGTTCAAAACCGGTTGCGCTGGCTTTCCAAAGCTACCTCCGCCTGAATCATCACTTCCTCCACAGTAAACAAGAGTTAACATTATAAGTATTGATAAAAGCAAGTTAAATGTATTTTTTTTAGCCATCATGTCTACTATTGTATTTAATAAAAATTTGTCTGTCAATTAGCAAACGATGTTTTGACCATTGTAAGCCCCTAGTTACACAGGCAAGTTTATGCTTGAGTCTTGTAAAAAAATTAAAGTTGCCCCATTTTTCCGTTTTGATAGTCTTCTATTGCTTGGTAAATTTCTTCTTTTGTATTCATCACAAAAGGCCCATGCGCAACCACAGGTTCATCAATAGGCTGACCATTAAGTAATAAACCTTTAAAGTTGTCTGATGTCGTAAAATTTAGAGCCTGACCTTCTTGTTCAAAAATAATAATATTTTGCTTGCTATAACGTTTGTTATCAAACTCTACATGCCCATCCATCACCAATAGAACCGTATTTGTTTTATCTGCCAGCTCAATTGTAATGTTTTCTGCCTTTTTACTTTTAAGGTCATACATTTGAATGGGGGTAAAGGTCTGTGCTGGACCTTGTTTTCCTTGAAGTTCACCGGCAATTACTCTTGCTTGCGTGGCTTTTCCTAAATCCACGCTAGGAATATTTTGACTCACAATGTTTTGATATTTGGCCGGTGTCAGTTTATGTTTTTTGGGAAGGTTCACCCAAAGTTGCACCATTTCAAAAATGCCACCTTTTTTTGAAAATACTTTGGAATGAAACTCATCATGCACAACACCGGAGCCCGCTGTCATCCACTGCACATCGCCTTCTTTAATAACACCCCCACCCCCAGATGAATCTCGATGCTCCACCTCACCTTGATAAGCCAAAGTGACGGTTTCAAAGCCTCTGTGAGGATGCTCTCCAACACCTTTAGGTGTTTCGCTGGCAGGAAAAGCATGCGGTGAAGCATAATCCATTAAAATAAAGGGACTGATCCATGGGTTTAATTCTGCCGTAGGCCGCAATAAACCATGGACATAAAAGCCATCACCCACCCAATGCCTGTCTTCAACACTGTACGCCATTTTTATTTTTTTTGTGTTCATTTCTCTATTATTCCTTTTCTAAGAAACAAACATAGTAACACTTTTCATAAAAGCAATAGCTGTGAAAAACCGGGACAGCTACCTTAATTAAAAAAGGTAGTTGTCCCCTTAATTATAAAACAAAATGTTTACTATTTAAAAAGACAATTCCGTGAGCTTGCTTTATGCAAGCGAAACGCGCAAAGGGGGAAAGAAAATAAAAACCACGCTTTTTATTTTCTTTGGGGAAAAGCGTTTTTCCCCACAAAAGGATGGAGGGACGATCGGATTCGCACTGTCTCGCTTCGCCTCTTCGGCGAAGCTCCCAGCATTCCGTCACAAAAAGCAGTGCTTTTTGTTCCTCCTAACCGGATCTTATGTCCAAATCCCGGCTCTCACATAACAAAAAAACCTTTACCCCTGACGGGATAAAGGTTTTTTTGGAGGCGACGATCGGATTCGAACCGATGAATAATGGTTTTGCAAACCAGTCCCTTACCACTTGGGTACGTCGCCTCAGACATGCTGATATACCTTTATTGCTCAAAAAATCAATTTAATTTACCCTAATCCACACTGATACGGTATGAATGCCCACATGACAATGTATATTGCCATTCTTGTTTTGGGTTTGGTTCTGCTCATTTGGAGCGCAGATCGCTTTGTGGATGATGCATCCCTTATTTCAAAACATCTGGGTATGTCACCCTTATTGATTGGCATGCTTATCATAGGCTTTGGCACCTCTGCTCCAGAAATGGTGGTTTCTGCCATCTCGTCTTTAGAAGGCAATCCTGGCTTGGCCATTGGCAATGCCTTTGGCTCAAACATTACCAATATAGCTTTGATCATTGGCTTTACGGCTATTTGCTCTCCTATTGTGGTCGACTCCAAAATTTTAAAAAAAGAACTGCCCATATTAAGCGTGCTCAGTTTTATGGTGGTTTTTCTTTTGTCTGATTTTTCACTTGATCGTCAAGATGCCCTTATTATTTTAATAGCCTTTGCCTCTCTCATGACCTGGACCCTATACCAAGGCTTAAATACAAAAGAGGATACCTTTGCTCAAAACGTACAAGACGATTTAAGCTCTTTAAATAAACCGTTATCATCAACTGTTTTAAGCTTAATTTTAGGGATTGTTGTTTTACTCTTAAGTTCACGGGCTTTGGTTTGGGGAGCTGTAGGCATTGCTAAGTTTTTTGAAGTCTCCGATGTCATTATTGGTTTAACTGTGGTGGCCATGGGGACATCCTTACCAGAATTGGCAGCATCGGTCGCCGCTGCAAAAAAGGGCGAGCCAGACATGGTATTGGGTAACGTGTTGGGATCTAATTTGTTTAATACTTTGGCGGTTGTTGGTATTGCCGGCAGCATTCATCCCTTTAACTTAGACAGTGCTGTAGTTTATCGTGACGCTAGTGTCATGATGGCTTTAACCTTATCCCTATTTTTATTCGGCTATGGTTTTAAAAAACATGGAAAAATTGGGCGGACAAAAGGTTTCGTGTTGCTAAGCTGCTATATACTTTACACCTCTTACTTGCTTAAAAGTGTCTTGCACTAAAAACGTTGTATTAAAGATAACTTCACCTTTACCCGGAGATTATGTCTACTATTTCTTAATCTTGAAACAAGCCTTACTCTTTTCTCCCGACGGGACAAACTTTTACAAATAGTTTTAAGTTTAATGATGTATGCCTGAAGGCACGGAGGTGAGAAAACAGCTTTGCATAAGATATTCTAGTTCATTCCTCACAAGAATATCTAAAAAACCACGCTTTTTGTTTTTGAGGGGGGGGCGTGAGCCCCACTGCAAAAAAATAGCAGTGCGGAACAAACAAGGAATTTGTGCGACTCACTTTGCTTCTTCAGAAAACTTGCTGGGTCAAGTTTCGTTTTTTGCCATGGAAACTAGATTTTATATCGATGTTGACCGCAAATGGGTGCCGCAATGGATGCAGCATAAGTTAGTACTAGATCATCGCAAGGTAAAACCTTGCTCTTCACAAGTACAGCTTTATGAATTGACAAAGACCGCGTCTTTGTCAAGAGGGGTAAAGCGTTTTGCTCCTGTAAAGACAAAAGACAATGGAGCGGGAGAAGGGATTTGCACTTTCCGTTTCGCCTCCTCGGCGAAACTACAAGCATCAGAATAAAAAAAGCAATCCTTTTTTTATTCTAGCAACCAGAGATTATGTCCAATATTCTTTATGCTGAAACAAATTTTACTTTTATCCCTTCGGGATAAACATAAAATTTGGAGCGGGAGAAGGGATTTGAACCCTCGACCCTCACGTTGGCAACGTGATGCTCTACCACTGAGCTACTCCCGCATGTGGTTTTGATGTCATATATTTTTGTTAAATTGCTGTCAAGCATTCCTTCTTTAAAATATCATGGTATACTCAAATTTAGAGTCTAAATATGTTCAAAAAAATTTTAAGGAAAGTTTATATGCACAAAAACAAGCTTATTTTAGCTTCAGCCTGTATTTTAGCCCTGGGTATTTATATTCAAAAAAGTCAGGATTTTAAACATTGGATCATTCAATTTGTTCCGGCCAGCTACTCTATTTCTAACCATCTTAGCCAATCCAACCCTTTGGTCAGTTTGGATAAAACCGCCAAGACATTTTTCTATATTGATACCGCTTACGTTGACCCCAAACGCGTTTCACAACAAAAAATGTTAGAAGAAGCCTTAAAAGACTTAAGTGCCAATATTCCAGAAGTTCAAGTTTTATTCCCGCAAAGCAACAAAGCAGAATTGATCGTCAGCAAAAAACGCCAAACCATCAGTACCAAAGTTAAACATTTTCACGCTTTACATCAAACGCTGTCTAAAGTGCTCGTATTTATTCATGAAAACATGAAAACAGCGGTCACTGCCAATCAGCTGGAAGCCATCGCTCTTAATGCTTGTTTAAGCACACTTGATCCACACAGCTTGTATCTTTCTAAAGATATTTATCAAGAAATGTTGGTAGGCACATCTGGCGAATTTGGTGGCTTAGGCATTGTGATTGGCATCAGAGACAGAAAACTAACCATCATCAGCCCGGTTGAAGGCAGTCCCGCCAGTAAAGCCGGCTTAAAATCAGGCGATCACATCACTAAAATAGGCAATGAAAGCACAAAGAACATGATTCTTAATGAAGCTGTCAAGCGCATGCGCGGCCCCAAAGGCACAAAAGTCAAAATTGCCGTAGCTCGCAGTACATGGGAAAAGGAAAAGGAGTTTACGCTTAAACGTGATACTATTGCTATTGTAGCAGTTGAGTCTGATCTACTGCCCAACAATGTGGCTTACATGCGCATTAAAAGTTTTCAACAAGATACTGCCAGCAGTGCAAAAAAGCAACTCAAAGCCATGCACAAAGAAGCTGGAGAGTTTAAAGGTTTAATCTTGGATCTGCGCGGCAACCCTGGCGGTATTTTTGATCAAGCCGTTAAAATTTCTGACATGTTTTTAAAGTCTGGTGTTATTGTTTCTACCGTTGGTTTAAACAACACCGTTAATCAAAAAGAACGCGCCCAAGCACGCCATACCGAAAACAATTATCCTATGGTTATTTTGGTTGATGAGGGCAGCGCTAGCGCTTCAGAGATTGTGGCAGGGGCTTTAAAAGACAGAGCCCTAATCATTGGTGACACAACTTTTGGAAAAGGCAGTGTTCAGCGTTTGTTTGATTTACCCCAAGACTCTGCTTTAAAATTAACCATTGCTCAGTATTTAACCCCTGGAGAAGTATCAATTCAAGGTCTTGGAATCACCCCCCATGTGGCCTTACACAGCGTCTTTTTAACCAAGGACGTTACCAATATCTACCCTAGTCAAAAAGATTATGGTGAAGCAAGCCTAGATGGTCACTTAGACAATCCCAATTCCGTTGAAAAACGTGACAAAAACAAGACTTTGGCCAAGTACAACGTGCGCTATTTAGAAAGCTTAGATGAAGATGGTTTCTTGGCGACTCGTCAAACACTGGGAGACAGTAAAAGCAAACGTAGAGAAAAAGTCTTACAAGACTTTCAAGTCAGTCTGGCTCGTAAAATCATTGAGAAAACATCCTCCGGCAACTTAAAACCCATGCTCAACACGGCCAAAGATGTTGCCGAAGAAGCCAATCAAAAACAAAATCAATTGATAGAAAACAAGTTGGCTAAAAACAATATCAATTGGAACGGTTCAAGCAAAAACTGTAAAGCCGCACCCATAATCAATGCTTATCTTAATGCCAAAGACAATACTATTCATGCTGGAGAAAAAGCAAAATTACACGTCACCCTTAAAAACCCATCAAAATGCGATTATCACCGTGCTTGGGTAGAAACTGAGTCAGAACAGTTTTTCTTTGATGCCCAAGAAATATTGTTTGGTAAAATATCTGCTGGACAAGAAGTCTCCAAAACCATTGAGCTTGAGATTCCAAAAGCCATGTTTATGGGCCTTGCAAAAGTTAACTTATCTTTCAACCTGGATGACAACAAACATTTGTTTGATCAGACATTTTTTGTCAAAATTAATGAAAAGCCAACGGCTCCTAAGTTTGCTTATGAGTTATGGATGGTTGATCAAAATAAAAACAATAAAATGGAAGCTCAGGAAAAAGCCAATATCTTTATCAAAATAAAAAATTTGGGTGAAAAAAATTCAGAGCAAAGTTCTATATCCATTCAAGCTGCTGATGGCTCAGACCTAAAAGTCAATAAAGGCCATAGCTCTATTAAACAGCTTCATGGTAAACAAAACCAAACCTTATCTTTAGGTATTCAAGCCAAAAAACCGTTTAATGCAAAAGAAATTAAACTGAGTCTAAACATCAATGATTTTGAAAACAATATTTTTAGAAGTGATCGTGTAGTTTTCAATGCGCAAAAAATTAAAAAAGGTAAAACTTCTTATGTTCCACCCACAATAACTTTGGACAACCTAGAACAGTTTCACCAAGAAAAACAAGGTAAATTTTTAAGTTTATCGGGCAAAATGCACGATGACCAAAGCATTAAAGATTATTATATTTTGGTCAATGCTAAAAAAGTGCATTATGACAGCTTTGAAAAACCAGGTAAAGAACACCGTTTTTCAACCAGTGTACCGCTTGATCCTGGTAACAACTATGTCAGCATTGTTACCCGTGACAATCAAGATATCCAAACCGTAAAAAAACTATTGGTTCAACGTAAAGAAGCCTTATAAATCTTTATACCTTTTTAACTGGCTGGGCTTTTTATAGCCCAGCACTTACTGATTACTGCTTTCTTGTTTTTATAAAACTTAAATATAACTTGCTGTTTCTCAGCCTTAAAAAAGATTTCATAACGATCTACTGCTGTACCATTACCTTATAATTGACACTTTATACTGACTGTACCCAAAACTTACTCTTTATTGTTTTTAATCAGTTGATTATCAACATCATAGTCAAAACCTAAAAAGGCTTATGGGCCATCTTTGAAGCTTGGATTTAATTTGTTTTGATCAAAATTGATTCCGCTTGCTCCGGCCACTGAAATAATCAATAGTGCTACTGCTGCTAACTGCACTAAGCCGGCCAAAGCACTTGCCGGAGTTAACATCAATACCACCGCAGCTACAACAGAAACAAGCAAAAGTTTCCATAAGATATCTTATAGCTGTTGCATCTCACCTAAAATACATAAAACTTTTTCAACTTATATGAACAGACTTTGCAATTGCTACTGTTTCTCAATAGCTAGTCACCCACTATACTATTTTGTTTGAAATCCATGTATTGTGAAATTTCAAAATAAAGTGTGTGTAAGTCATTCATATTAACACAACTGGCTTTGATTTGCTGCTGATTGACACTGCCACTAAAACACAATTGATTGTTTTTTTCATCCAATTCAAATATCAAACCGTCTACTGATGCAGTAGGAACATCACTGGGTAGGTTTTTTAAATGCCCATGTTTCATCAAAATCGCCACCAAAACAGCTGCTAAAATAGGCGCTGTAGCTCCTAAACTGGGTAGACTGGCTCCTCCGGTAATAAATGCTAAAAAGGCATTGCCGCCAAAATAGACCGTCACTGCTGCCAGAATGGCCAAAACCAAGCCCAAGGTAAACTCTTGCCAGTGTTCCTTAATATAATTCATGGTCCAGTCTAATTCTGGTACTTTTATTCGTGGATAGCTTGGTGTATAAACTGGATCAGTCCATGGAACATCACTGAAGTTTGGATTGTAAAAATCATCAAAATCATACTTTGGATCATACGATGGGCTTGGATCCAATGATGGGGCTAGATTATTAGGATCATCTTCAAAACAAAAATAATCAAAAATCTTAGCTTCCCCTAACATTAGACCGCTACTAAAAGAAACATAGTACAGTGATGTTTTTAGATCCACACATTGTCTTTGTAAGGCTGCTATGCATTGAGCATATGACGGCTTTGGCTTCATCATTCTAAGACGATTGGTTATTTTCATGTTGTTATCAAACAACTCTTGCAGTTGATTGAAAGGAATCAAGTCTGGATTTAACAGCCTATCTACTTTTATCCCACAGGTGGCTTCTCCAATATATCCTGCAAGCTCTGCATTATCCTTTGCCTTAGCCAAAGATAATATGAAAGTAAAAACCAAACACCATTTCCCCAATATGTGCATACAAAGAACCACTAATGTAAAGCGTCATCAGTGTCAAATACAAAAATCTATCTCCAAACAAACATTTTATAATCGCACAAAAACCAGCATTAGTTTGTCTAGCCTTGTTTTTTACAGTAAATGAAATACGTGATAGCTTAGGCAAATAATGAACTTTATTGAGGAATGTGTACGTGTTTAAAAGTTTAGCTGGTTTATTTTCTTCTGACTTGGCCATTGATTTAGGAACCGCCAATATTTTGGTTTATCAACCTGGCCGTGGCATTATCATCAATGAACCTTCGGTTGTTGCCGTTAAAAACAACGATACCGATCAAAAAGAGGTCATTGCGGTTGGTCAAGAGGCCAAAGAAATGGTGGGAAGAACCCCACAATACATAGAAACCATTCGGCCCATCAAAGATGGGGTTATTGCTGACTTTGCTACCACCGAAGCCATGCTCAAATATTTTATAGAAAAAGCCCATCAACGTAAGAGCCTGGTTAGACCCAGAATTATTATTTGCATTCCTTCTGGTGTGACCGATGTAGAACGCAGAGCTGTAGAAGAGTCTGCCCTTTCTGCTGGAGCAAGAGAAGTATATCTTATTGAAGAACCAGTTGCCGCAGCCATTGGTTCAGACATGCCCATCAAAGAAGCGTCCGGTAACATGGTGGTGGATATTGGTGGTGGAACAACTGAAGTGGCAGTAATTTCTTTAAGTGGAATTGTATTTGCCAAATCCGTACGTATTGCCGGTGATAAAATGGATGAAGCCATCATCAACTACACCAAAAGAAAATATTCTGTGCTGATTGGTGACCGTACGGCTGAACGTATTAAAATGGAATTGGGTGAATTGGCCCCTTCTGAAGAAGAACATTACATGGAAATCAAAGGCCGTGATTTGGTGCGCGGTGTTCCAAGAGTCATAAAATTCTCTTCAACTGAAATTCGTGAAACTTTGCAAGAGCCGGTGCGTTCCATCATTGACGCCATCAAAATTGCTCTAGAAAAAACACCGCCTGAGCTGGCCTCTGATATTCATGACAAAGGCATTGTCTTAACCGGCGGCGGCGCCCTGATTAAAAACATTGATGTTCTGATAGAGCAAGAGACTGGCTTACCTGCTAAAATTGCGCAAGATCCTTTGTCTTGTGTAGTTCTAGGCAGCGGTAAAGTTTTAGAACGCTTTGATGAACTCAAAGATCTTTTGATCAATCATAAACGTTTATTCTAAAGCTCAATTATGAAAGACGTTTTCTTTGGAAAAATCGATGTTCTGGCTCGACGTCATGGCAAACCGCACATTGAACATTTAATCTTTGAACATGAAGGCAAAAGCCACACGCACAAGACCTACGAATCTTTCTTTGTAATTGCAGGCAAAGGCAAAGTGGTTAATGGAGAACTACTATAGAAGTAAGCCCCAATACACTGGTCACCATTGCACCCAACACCCCACACTGGATGATTCCATCCCCTGGAAAAACTTTAGAAGGTTTCCTTTGGTATCACAATGAAGCCTTAAATCTTAAATCTTAAAATACCCAAAGGTAGCCGGTTACTTTGGGTACCTTTTTGGTAAGAGCTTTGCATAAGTTTAAGGCTATGCCAAGAAAACCACTTATCAAGTCATCCGTGTATCCGTATCACATTTTTGGTAGGTCAAATAATAAAGAGCATTTCTATGTTCCATTGGATGTGGTTTGGGATATTTCTACCTATTTGTTTGAAAAGGTACATCAAGAGTATGAGGCGAAGTTGCATACATTTGTATTGATGCCAAACCATTACCATATTTTGATGAGTACACCTTTAAAAAATATAGACCAGATAATGAACTACTGGGTCCGAGAATTGAGCAAAAAAATCAATTATCGTGCTGGAAGAATTAATCGTGTGTTTGGTGGAAGGTACAAGTGGTGTAGCATCCAAGATGAAATTTATCATGCAAATGCTTACAAATATATTTATCAAAACCCAACAAGAGCATTTTTGTCAGATAAAATTGAAACTTATCCTTGGTCGACAATACAGTTCTTAAAAAATAATAATATACCCAAATATTTATATGATGAAGATTTCTGCCAATTAAACCATGTGATTCCAATGAAAATAAAAGATAAACTATTATGGCTAAATGATTTTTTATTAGAAAAAGAGCAAGAAGTTATTAGGAGAGCTTTAAGACGTTATATTTTTCAATATCCAAACAAAAAGAAATTTTATTCCGTATTGAGAAAATTTAGTACCTAAAGTAACCGGCTACCTTTGGGTACTTGTGTACTAAACGATTGTCACCAATTCATCAATGGAGGTGACATGCACCCCAACAGCTGTTTCGCGCATGATACTTTCTCTAACTTTTGCAGCTTCTTTGTAAAGCTCTGTGCTAAAGGCTTGTTTCATTGCTTCTTCCGAATCAAAACTTAAAATGGTCACTCCATCAATAGGATCTTCTGCATCATCTTTTCATCTGTCTGTAAGGTGATACTGCTTGTAAGATTTAACCTCTGGCATTTTAGCGTAAAACGGACCATACTCTTCTTTCCAGACTCTGCGGAACTCTTCTGTACTGATGTTTTGTTTTTTTCGAACAACCACTAAAATTGTAAACATTGATATCTCCCTAAGATTGATAATGTTCAACCACGGCTTCCCTTGCATGACCAAAATCACCATTGGACATAAACAAGAGAGTGTCACCTGCATTGACATGACTCGTGACCTGCTGCACCAGTTCCTCTTTGTTTTGCGGCAAATAAACGGTCTTTCCTTGTTTTTCTAAGTCTGTTTTTAATTGTTGTACATCCAGTTTATCTTGCAATCCATCAGCTTTTTCATACACTTTGGTCATCAACACCACATCTGCATCTTTAAACGCTATTGGCCAATCGTTTTGAAAGGTGTTTCTTCTAGAAGTATTGGAACGCGGCTCAAACAAAGCCCAGAGCTTACCACCATTTTTTTGAGCTATGGGCTTAAACGCAGCTAGGGTTTTTTCTACCGCCGTTGGATGATGTGCAAAGTCGTCATAAATATGCACTTGGCCTTGGGATGACAGATGCTGCTGTCTGCGGGTTACCCCCTCAAAACTGCCAATGGACTCTACCACCTTTTCAAGCTCTAAACCCATAGATTCACAGACCGCCAAGCAACCCAGAGCATTAATGGCATTATGCTTGCCCATCATTTTGGTTTTAATTATCGCTAGTTTTTCATCTTGTTTATAAACCCCATAACTGAAAATGCCATCGCCTTGATAGGTGTAATTTTTAATAGACCAATGATTGCTTTCTCTTTCACCATAAGTGATAAATGTTTTATCCGGATACTCTTGCATCAGCATCCGAATATTTTGATCATCCCCACAGACAACCATGGCTTTGTTATCTGAAATTTGTTCAAATAATTTTCTAAATTGATCTTTGATTTGAGCCAAAGATTCATAGATATCAGCATGATCAAACTCAATGCTGGTCAACAGCAAGTGCTGAGTTTTGTAGTGCAAAAACTTGGGTGTTTTTTCAAAACAGGCGGTATCATACTCATCTCCTTCAAGAACAAAATAGTGTCCCTGTCCCAATTGATAGCCTTGTTTAAATTGGTGTGGAATGCCGCCAATAAAAAAGCCAGGATCTTCACCCAATTGATTAAGAATATAGGCCATCAAAGATGCCGTTGTGGTTTTGCCATGGGTTCCACAAATCACCACCGATGATTTATCTTGCACAAAATATTCCCCTAAAGCTTGAGCCATGGATGTGTATGGAATTTTGAGTTCTAAAACACGCTCATATTCTGGATGACCTTTGCTGATCACATTGCCGACAATCACCAAATCCAAATCTTTTGTAATATTCTTAGCATCATAGCCAGCAATAGCTTTAATGCCTAAATGCTGAAGCTCTGTGCTGGCTGGAGGGTAAATTTCTCCTTTATCGGAACCGGTCACCTGCCAGCCTTTGGCTTTAAACAAACCGGCCAAAGCAACCATACCCATACCACCTATACCCATTAAATATACCGTTTTATTTTCCATAACATCCTTTTCTATGTACCCATAGGTATGTCATACCTATGGGTACATTCCTGTGGATAACTTTAAAATCAACTTCCTGCACTTTAAATTTAATCTTTTGCCCATATCATATTGTGCATGTCTTTCCACCCGCTTCGCTCTTCTGTTTATTAAAGGGAAAAACGCTTTTCCCTCGAAAATAAAAACCGTTGTTTTTATTTTCTCACCCTTTGCGAAAACTAATATAAAACCTCACCTTTATTTCAATTTTAATCTTTTGCCCATATCATATTGTGCATGTCTTTTCTAAATTGGCGGAATTCATCTATATGATTGTCTTTGGGGTGAACTCTGTTGGCTAAGATGATGATGCCTTGGTTTTTTTTTGGATCAATCCAAATCGAGGTTCCAGTATAGCCTAAATGGCCAAAGCCCTGGCTTGAAATATATTGTCCTGCAGTTGATCCATGTCCCTGATCACTGGGTTTATCCCAGCACATGGCTCTAACTGTTCCATCTTGCGCCTTTATAGGTGCCGTCATCATTTGGGCTGTTTCTTGACTTAACCAATCTGAATTGCCTTTGATTGCACTTAACCAAGCTTGTCCTGCTTTAATACAGGCTGGGAGTGTTCCAAACAGACCTGCATGGCTGCTGATGCCTCCCATAAAATAACAATTTTCATCATGAACATAGCCAAAACTGGGGCGGTGCAGATAGTTTTCTGTTGCCACAAAATTATGCTCCGCTTTTTTGAGCTGCCCATTATTTTGAGCAAAAAATAAATTTGAAAAGGCAGACTCTGAATTTAAAAAACTTTGGATGATTTTGGGCCAACTTTCCCCCAGTTTTTCTTCCAGCAAATGCATCATAACAATAAAGCCAACATCGGAATAAATGCTTTTTTTTCCAGCATCTAGCTCGGGCTTTAAATGAACTATATTTTTTTTAAGTCTCGATAAATCGCCTTCACATAAAATTCTAAAATCAAGCCAAGCTGAAAAGCCAGCCTGATGGGTCATTAAATCTTGCAAACTATACTGTTCTGCTTTGTTCTGAAAACTAAGCATTTGATGAGGCTTTAATATTTTTTTATCAATGCAGTCTGCTAAAAAAGATCCGGTGGCCAAAACCTTGGTCAAAGATGCTAAGTCAAAAAGACTTTTCTCTCCAACTGCTGTTATTTTTTCTTGGCTATGGTAGCCATGGTAATATTTTTGGCTGCTGTGTTGGTCAAAAACAGCAAAAGCACAGGCTGTAAACAGCTGATCTTTAATAGCTTGCTCAACTCGATCACTTAAGGCTTGCATGTTATTTCACCAAGCTATCAATTACGATTTGTTTACCATTTTTTAAAATCTCTACCCAGCCACCAATGGGCCACAAGACATCAGCATGGACATGACCACTCTTTAAACCATACACAATAGGAACATTAAGCTTTTGTTTCTTCATTAAATCTTTGATCAAAGCCAGTAACCAGGCATTGGCATGAAAATCACTATTAGGATCCGTAAAGTCTCCTAAAAAAATAGCCTTACACTCATCAAAAAAACCAACCTGGAATAATTGGGTTAACATCCTATCTACCCTGTATGCAGGCTCATTGACTTCCTCTAAAAAAATAAATGTATTTTTAGGTTTAACCGCATAGGCTGTACCCACGCTGCTGCACAGCATGCTTAAATTACCCCCAAGAACTCTGGCTTTTGCTGTTTTAACTTTATGAACTTTATAATCTTTCTCAATCTGTAAAACTTGTTGCTTTGCAGGATAAGAAAGCAATCCCAGGATATGATTTTTTTGCCTCAAGCTTAAGTTATTGAACTGCGCTCCACACAATACGGGTCCATGAATGGTTTGACATTTTTTCTTTAAAGCATACCAGTTCAACAAAGGTGTTACATCGCTCAAACCCATAATAATTTTATCAGACCACGTTTTATCAATGCTAAAAGGTAAAATTCTTGTACAGCCATAACCGCCTCTAGCAAAAAAGATGGCTTTAGCTTTTTTATCTTTTAAAGCCTGCTCCATAGCCTGCAAACGTTGCTTATCAGTACCTGCCAAATAATAGCGCTTAGCAAATAGACTTCTTGAATACGTTACTTTTAAACCTGCATCAGACAAAAATTGTTTTGCACGTTTAAAGTTTTTTTGCTCAAATGGACTGCTACACGCAACCATGTACACGCGATCTTTTTTTAGTAATCCGGCAGGTTTGTTCATGATTGTATTTCTTAAAACACCTTGTTTTTAAATCACTTGATTTAAGTGATATTTAATTATTCATGCACAGCATAACATAAATTATTTATATCTTATCCTATTTTATCCAACTTTAAGTAAACTTGTTTTATCTTTGCGTATAAGATAGTGAAAACTGAGGTTAAGATGAACAAGGATTTTCTTAATAGAGTCAAACAATACCTCATTATTCATACCAATACCGTTGCGGTATATTTGGATGATTTTTATATTGACCCACAAAAAAAGTACACTTTTGTTTTAACACAAAGCAATCCCGCGCTTTTACGCAAGATTATTGAACGTTGCTTGATTAAACAGTTTAAAATCCCTGTTAATCATATTCATTTTATAACGGATTTTGACTTGCTTGCTAGTCAAAAAAATAACCGTTATCTGTATAGTTGCAATGTTTTTAGCTACGATAACTATATCCATATTGAAAACTTGAGTTTGTTACAAGCAATCCTCTTTTATATTGGTTCAAATATATTGGGTAGACTTGTCCACTTTAAAATTTATATCTCTTTTGTAAAAATCTTACCCAGCTCTACAGAGCAGTCTTTAAACATCAACAAACAAAAAATGATCCGATCTGTTTGCGGCCCAGGCTTGCAAAAATCTCAAACCATCAAAGCTGGTTTACAAAAAAGCTACTATGAAAATGAAAACATAGAAAACAAACTCAAACAATCTCAAATCAGTCAAATTCTCAATGACATGATTGGCTCTTTTCATCACGTTCTTGGTGCGCTTGCCTACTTAACGGTAAAGTTATTTTGCCTTAAAATTTTTAGGCCCATGGAAATAAAATTTGTCAATGCCCCTGGTTTACGCAAAAATTTAACCAATAGTTCTGTTGTTTATATTCCCAACCATAAAAGCCATATCGACTATTTACTCTTATCCATATCATTGTATAAACACTCTTTTTTCCCGCCTCACACTGCCGCCGGCATTAATTTATCCTTTTTTCCTGTTGGCCCTATTTTAAGTCGCCTTGGTGCTTTTTTTATTAGACGCAGTATAGGAACCAACAAACACTATGCTTTTTTATTGTCTCAGTACCTCCGCTATTTGGTTGTTGAAAAAATACCACAAGCCGTTTTCTTTGAAGGTGGCCGCTCACGGACCGGAAAACTTCTTGATCCAAAATTAGGGATTTTAACGTATCAATTACAAGCCCTTGAAAAAGATAATGATATTGTTTTTGTGCCGGTGAGCATCAATTATGACTATATACCTGAACTCACTGAGATCACGCATCAGCTAGCAGGCGCTAAAAAAAAGAAAGAGAATATTTTTAATTTTATTTGGTCTTTTGCAAAAATTCTTAAACAGTGTGGCCGCGTGCGCTTACATTTTCATGAAGGTATTTCTGCACAAAAATTTTTCTCTAATCAAAACATTGAAAAAGCCAATATTCAGTTGCTGGCTAAAGATATATTGCGTGATATTGCCAGTGTCACCTCTTGTTCACGCGGCTTTATTTTGGCCAGTGCTTTATTCAAACAACTTTTTTACTCTAAAGATTTGAATGAACCCATTCACCTCGACTACTTGCGCCAAGACTACAACCGTTTAATCGATCACTTTTTTCATGAAGATAAACAGATCAACCCCAATAAAACATTTAGGTGGACGGTTGCCTTATTCAAACGGCATGATATTTTATCGCGTGATAAAAACCATGTACGACTCAATCAAAAAAAGTTTGCCAAACTTTTTTACCTGCGTAACACCTCTATTCATAGTGTTTTCCAACATTGGCTCTTACAACTTAACCCCCAAGACTATCCTGAAAGTTTTTTAAAGCTTTTACAAACTTGGCAACCTGGACTCAACCTAAATCCACGCTACCAGGTGCATGTAAAAAATAGAGCTATAAAATCATGGTTACAACAGCTTTTAATTCCTGAGCTTTCATTTATAGCCAACCATGCTCACTCTAGGGTCAATGAAAATCCTCAGCAAGAGGATATTTTTACACTACCCCAAACCATCAAGAGACTTTTTGAGCATGACTTTAAAAGAATTAAGTTTAAACTTTCCAAACAAGAGTGGAAAGAGATCTTCAATTTTTGTTCAAACTTAAACTTATAAACTTAAAAAGCCCCCCGTGCATCATGCATGGGAGGCTTTTTTAGACATTTTCTTCTTAATTATTTATATCAGGCTTTGTTAAGCTTCTCCAACAAACTCTAAGCCTAAACCCACAATTGGCTTACCATCAATCAGTTTTGCTGCACTAGAATGAACAACTTTGGCACTGCGTTTTTTGTCTTTTAGACGACCATCAATAAAAGATAAAGTCACTTGTGTGCCTGGGTCCAATAAATAATGGGTGGCTATAAATGCACCATGGTCACTAAAATCATGTAATTTTGAAAAAATAGAAAAGTTATCGCCCTCAAAGCAAACCAGTGACTCACCACTGTTTCTATTTTCTCTTCTCTTTTCAATTGTTGACATACATTCTCCTAAGTCATTCCTAATCGTTACTTAAGCAAATAAGCATAAACCATGCCAAAACCAAGCTTGCCTTAAGTGTTGAATATTCTTACATGATTTATATACCATATTTTTAGACGCGACACAAAATTCTCAGTTCTAAGGATATGGGTTCATTAAATTCTTACCTGTTCTTAATGAACGCATGATCTAATCTAAACTATTCAGTTGCAAATAAATAGAACTTTATTTGTATTTTTCTTCATCTAACAAAAAACCTAAAAAATTTGATGAAATTCTTTGCTAGTCGCCGTAAAGCTGGTTAATCTCTTTTTTAATGTCACTTAGAATGTGATTGAAATCTATAATTTTTAGTAAAAAAGGAGTCCACATGGCCAATACAGATCTTATTGTAGGAAGTAAAGTTAGAGAATTGATTAAATCTAAAGAATGCATGACATCATCAGAATTGCTTCCAGCATTGAATGACAAAGTAAAGGCGTTGATTGAAGAAGCTTGTAAAAGAGCAAAAGGCAACAAACGTACCACTTTAAAAGCACAAGACTTATAGTGCTATCTTTCACTAAAGCGGGATAATAGGATTTTATGCCGCTTTAGTTTTAATACATCATGACCATCCCTTATCCATCCAACTTTTATTTTAAATAGTATGTCAGACGATCAACGAAAAAAACTTTTAGAACTTAGAAAATTTGCCAGCTCACGCATATCAGCAAAGCTGCCCGTTGTCGTTAATCACCCGAGTCAATTTAAATTTGAAAGCCTCAATGTCAGTCACCATGGCATGCTTCTCCAAGGCTCAGAGCCTTTAACTATGGGTACAATCATCAAGCTTAAAACCGTCTTACCTCCTCATAAAAAAACCGTAACAATTACAGCCCGTGTTGTACGCAGCACTCAAGACCAGGCGATTCACTCTATTGGCATACAGTTTTTAGAGATTGATCCACAAGCGTACATGTATTGGTTAGAATACATCTATAAGATTGAAATGATGGATACCCAAGAATCGAATGCTTCAGCCACAAAAATGATTCTTAATGAACGCAAGAAACATGGTTTTAATACCAGGAAAATTTTGGTTTCTTTTGATACGCAACAACAAGCCAAACAGTTTGTTCTTGAAAAAATTCGTGATCATAAAATTTTTCTTAACCTATCAACCTTAAAAATTCCTGGTGACACCTTGTTGTTATCATTTTCTATTGTTAATCAACATAAAGACTTACAAATTAAAACCAAGATTTTACGCAGTGAAGATGCTTCATTTAAACCAGATTGGGCTGTATTAGGCTTACCCTTAAAAATTAATGAGCCTGAAGAAGATATAAGAGTTAAACTCAACCACTTTTCAAGTTAATCTTTTTCTGAATATATCCAAAAACTTAGGCCACACAAGACCTACTTGATTTTGCTTACCATTCAATCGGTCAATGGTGATGCCATAAGACCAAGATAGTTTTATTTCTAGAGTAGAAGTAAAAAAAAATTGCTTTTGTTTTGCGCTTTTTTTGCCTTCATCTATGCCTATAAAACTTTTATGCCTTCTTAATACACTTGCAATTTCATGCAAAACACACTGCCACCAGACTTCATAAATTCAGATGTATCAAGCTCTATAGTTTTAAAGTTTCTTTCTTTAAGTGCAGCTACTGTTTTAGGACTACCTTTTTGGATGAATACACTTTTTCCTAAAACCAAGCTGTTGCATGCAAAATTATGTTGCGCTTCTTTTTGATCAACCTCTATAGGATCTTTAAAATAATGTCTGATTAAATGAATACCTTCCTCATCAAAGGCATGGGGATAATACAACACACTCTCTGAGTTCAATGGACAAAAACAGGTATCTAAATGATAAAAATGCGGATTTTGTAAATTAACCCTACACACTGGCGCGTCGTATATTTTTGAAATTTCATCATAGACTTCCCACTGGGTTCTAAAACCATAACCGCCCCAGATCATACGCTTCTCTGGGTGCCATAAAGCATCTCCATTACCTTCAAAGTTATAGTTTGTACTGGATAGTGTTCTAACCTGATAGCCATGCTTTTCAAACCATTGTCCATAGCTTTTGACTTCTTTTTTTCTTGAAGCGTGCTTCATATTGGACAGTAAGCCTATTTTTTCACCTTTGCTGTTTCTACCAACAAATGCTGGATTAGCGGCAAACACCATGTCTTCTAGGTTTTCTATGGGCTCTATTTCATACACAACATAACCTTCATCAATAACGGCTTGTTTCATCGCATTCCATTGTAGCTGTGCCTTACTCTGATCAACATTGCCAATTTGACCTTGCATGTGTACATTTTTTACATCAATCACATTAAAGTAATGAGGTGGACACATAATGATATTGTCCAATGGAATCTCACTTACTTCCGAAGGTGTTGCCTGTTCAATATCACTGATTACTTTTTCCATACTTTTTATCCTACTTATTTTTGCTATGCCTTAAAATATGCTTGGCTACCCGTTGTCCACTTCTGGCTGCAGCTTCAATCGTGCTGGGTAATTCAATATCTAGCCAATCACCACACAAATACAAGTCTGGGTCATAAGTTCTCTCTTTAACATTGGTTTTGTAACGCAGGTTTTTTAAAACCCAAGTAGCCTTGGCTTCTTTACGGATAGAATAATGTTCTACCATGCTTTTAAATTCAATCCCATACAAGGTATCCAAGGTTTTACACACTTCAGAAAAAATCTGGCTGGGTTTTTTATCAAGCCATGCATCTGCTGCTGAACGGACCATGCTGATGTATTGATCTCCCTTTTCCTCAATGAAGCTTGGTCGATCAAATAGCCAATGCAAAGGACTGTTCCAAAAGCCCACCATCTTTGCAGATTGTTTGTCATTAATTGCAAAAAACAAGGCTTTGTCTTCTTGTTTTTTTAACTTCACATAAATCGTCACTATCGGTGATGCTTTAAGGTTGGTAATATAACGTAAGCTATCCAATAGCTTTTTGATTCGTGATTCTCTGGCTAAAAAGAATAATTGATCTGGTGGCAAAGCCAAAACTAGCTTTTTACTTAAAAAGATCTCTTTATCTGTTTCAACCTCATATATTTTCTCACGGGTTTTATAAAAGGATATTACTGCACTACGATTGAGTATTTTACCCTGCTTACTTTCAATAAATTTCTTTGCCGGTAGGCCAAAGATTTCACTTAAGCCCTTTGTGCACAAGCCAATACTATTGGCTTGTGGGTCAGAACTTAAAAATGTTTTTTTCAATACCACCGCAAACTCTGCTGCACAGGCTTGCTCCATATTTTGATTCAGTGTTGCCAAGCACAGAGGCTCCCAAAAACGTTCAAGCAAAGCTTGGCTTTGGTCAAGACTTTCCAACCAGGACTTAACCGTTTTACTTCTTAAATGATCTGTTTTTTCCTGTTTTAGGGCCTTGCCAACTTGGATTACTTTAAACCGATCAAAAAATGGAATGGCTTTAAACTTTATCATGGCCCAAAGTAAGTTCCATGACGACGCGCCTCTACCCATAGAAAAAACGCCCTGTTTTTCTAAACCTTTAATCACTATTGGCTCTTGCTCTAAAAACTGAACATCTTGACTTGATCCAATACGTTTTAAAAAACGTTTGGTTTCTTGGTAGCAGCCCATTAGAATATGCTGCCCGTTATCCAGCACTGTTGCTGCACGCTTATTAAAAACAGATGAAGTCCTCCCTCCTAATAAAGGAGACTTCTCTAACACCAATACTGATTTATCTTTTTTAGCCAAGCTGCTTGCACAGGCTAAGCCTGAAACACCCGCACCAACAACGATACAATCCCAAATTTTTTCATTTTTCATAACAATCTCACCCAACTCATGCATCAACATCTGTTTCTGCATACTCTATATACAATAGACTTAAACAAGGTTTACTATTTTTAAAGGTTGGTTAATCTAACCTTATGATCGATCAAGCTTTTGCCCAATATCGCTTCACTTGATAACTACAGTAGCGCCAAACAGACCACATCAATACATACATTTTGTCTAACATACTCAGTTTAATTTTATATGTATAAACCGTGTATTTTTTATTACGTATCTTTTTTAATAAGCATCGATACGTTTTACGCATAATCTGTGCAGGCAAACTTTTAACCTTATCGTCTATATGCTCAAATAAAAATCGTTCAGATTTTTCATATTCTTCTTGCGCCCATTTGTCCATCCTTATCATCATTTTCATCAAGGATCCGTTATGATCATCACCACTTAAGACTTGTTGCTCATGACAGCCAAAGGCTTGAAGGATTTCTTTTGGAACATAGATTCTATCCCGTTGCGCATCTTCTTTAAGGTCACGCAAAATATTGGTCAATTGCAAGGCTCTACCTGTGGCTAAAGCAAAGTCATAATAGTGTTCACGATTCAACCCCATAATGGCTAAAATTGCCAAACCCACCGCACTGGCAACGCTATCACAATAATTTAAAAGCTCTTGGCAACTGGCATATCTATGTTTGTGAAGATCACTGCGCATACCTTTAATAATCCATAATAAATCTGCCACTTTTAATTGTGGAAACATCAACAACATTTGGGCTACATCTTGTTGTAACTCTGTATTGGGAGGAACTTTTTTTAATAAAAAATCTTCCCACACTTGCAAGTCTTTAGCTGCACGATGAATATTGGGTGTTTCATCAACGATATCATCAACTTCCCGACAAAAAGCATACAAAGTCTCTAAGGCCCAAAATTGTTGGGCATTCACCACCCAAAACGCTCTAGAAAAGCTGGATTTTTTTCTTTTTGATCGTGCTTGCATACTTAACTTTGAGGACATACCAACAATCTCATATTTTTTTTGTGGTCCTTTGAAAAGATAGAAATAAACTTTTAAATAATAATTTTATAAAAGAACCCTTGTTCAATTTTGGTCTGGTGTTGACCGTATTGTAATCTTGCGCTTTAATTTTTTTTAATATTTCCTGTCCACCCTGGCTCGTTAAAGCAACTTCCAAGGACAAGGGAAATTGCAACTGTTGTGCTAAACCTTGCGCTTGATCAAAATAGTCTTGGGTTTTATCACATAGGTCTTGTACCAGAGCCTTTAAACCCTGATTAAACTGACCCTCTACCACTTGTTGTTCTGTGCATTGATAGTGTTTTAACATGTCTTGGGGCAAATAAAACCTTTGCCTTTGCGCATCCACGCTTATGTCTTGCCAAAAATTGCTTAACTGCAGGGCCGTACATAAAGCATCTGATTTATTATATAAAACTTCATTATCATAGCCATGCAAAAACAGCACGCATCGTCCTATAGGATTGGCAGACAGCTGCGCGTATGCAATCAAATCTTCAAAGCTTTTATGTCTTGCATGTTTGACATCATATTCAAAGGCATCCAACAGCTGATTCAACCATTGTACCGGTAAATGCTTTTCTTGAATGACGGGTAACAAGGCTTTAAAAATACTGATACTTGCTTTACCTTCAGTACATTCTTTTAATTGTTGCCGCCACAACCCTAATAACTGTAAACGTTTGCCTGCAAACTCTGGCTCATCAGCAAAATCATCTGCAGTTCTAGCAAAAGCGTAGATGGCGTAGATGGCTGATTTCAAATCTTTCCGAACAAACCGTGCCACAGGAAAGTTTTCATAATGGCTTTTGGCCAAGGCTTCAACGTCAACCGATTGTAACTCTGATTCCACAATTGTTTGTTTATGCTGTAAACACCTGTTTTGCAAAGACTTTTGTCAAGTTTTTATGATACTAAGCGTTATTAAAGGCTTGACTTTTAGAAAACACGGGGTTTTTACAAAAAATAACGCTTTGCAATAATTTGCGTTTTTTGCTAAAGCATGGCGCATGAAAACACACAAGCTTATATTATCGTGTTTAAAAAAAGGTTTAATCTTTGGCTTAATGCTTACTGTAAGTAGCTGCTTAAAAGTTGATCCTCCGGATAAGCCTCTTGCTGTGGAATCCTTTCAAGGCGATATGCGCATTGAGTTTGCTTTAAAAGAATTTCATGCCGGCATCCATGGCGTTAATTTTGGCTTTTTCACCACCAACAAAGGCGGTGATCAAATGATCATTTCACAAGTGCCCAACAATCACTTTGAAATCATCCCAAAAGACTTGTTTGAAACCATGATGGAGGTCACCCTACAGAGTGAAGAGAAGGAAAGCACACTGCTTTATGAGATGGCAGGTAGCTATGATTTACATGTTTTGGCCACCCCAGAAATAGTCATTGAAAAAGGTCTCATTCAACCACCTGATTTTGCTGGCTTAGTGGGTGAGGTTAATGGCAACGTGATTACGCTTACCGGTTTTGAATCCACCAATGGTACCACACCCAAAACAGGGTGCAATGTGCGCGGTGTTATTGAACGCTCTGGCAATACCATGATGACCACAGAACCTATTGAAATTTATTGTGATGTAGCACAATTGGTTAATTTTTTTGGTGAAGCGCCCTTGGCCATTTTATTCAATGAAGAAACCGGTGAACGCATCCTTGATCAAGAAAAGTTTGTAGTGTGGAGAATTCAATTCCACTTCAATCAACCTTTATCGGTAACTTGACAAATGCAACAATTTTTGCAGCAAAAAATTATTGTGGCTCAAAAATATAACAAGCACGACTTATTTTGGAGCACAAATCAAGCTAAAACCCTATTAAAAAAGGTCTTTAGCTTGATTTCAAAAAGTTAATTTTTGCTGAAAAATAGTGTATGGTGAGTAAAAATTAGGTAGGGAACCATGAAAAACAATCAAACAATAAAAAAAAATAGTATGATGAAAAAACTAAAGATCCACAACTTGTCTATGCTTGTCATTGCGGCCAGCTTATCTGCTTGCTCACTCTCAAAACCCGGGGATAAAGAAAGATCAAGCATGCTCAATGGAGACGGTGATTTCCAAAGTGTTTCTATTAAAAAGAAAACCCCTGGCAGTAGCACTAAAACGGGGGATTCTGGCAATAATGCAGCTGACAAAGAAGCCATGGCTTCTGCGAGCTTTTCATCTGGAGAGTCTGTTGCGCTTGGTTCGTTTGTTAGTAAAGTAGCAAAAGAATGCGGCGAAAGTCCTGCTGTTCATAAAATTGCGCACATCTCCGGTGATCTTGCTTTAAACTTAAATGCTGTTCGCACCTTACTGGACGAGAAACAGAAAGACACCAAAGAAAGTGATAAAGTAAATTTTGAAGTTCTTACCGAAGCCATTTTTGGTGAAGATCTAGGTAAGGAAATTGTGGCGGGAAAGAGTGAGCCCATTGTTCAATGGGTAAATTATTGCCAAAAAACAGCTGATGACCCCAAAATTTATGGCTGGATCACCGATAACACTTTGATTGCAGAAAAAATAGCCTATGCTCCCAAAATGAAACCTGTGCTGAGTGAACCTCAAGCTTTATCCTTGGCTTGGGCAAAGCAAAACCTTGCTAATATGCTGGCAGGCATTAACCCCATAGCCCATGCTGATGATACAGTTGATCTGAGCAGTATTAAAGTTCCAGTATACCCCTTAATTGATTCAAGCATTGACAACGATCAAGTCACCGCCTATTACCAAAAAACAGCGGCAGCTAACTTTTTGCCAGAAAGCTTGCAGTACAGTTTTGGATTGTACGCGTCAGCCGTTGGAGAAAAAATCAATGCTAACTCCCCCGAAGAAGAAAAAATTATTTTTAATGCTGAGCAGCGCATTATCCCTACGGGTCAAAAAGCTCAGCTAAAGGGGACTAATGAGGTTAAATTTTCTACCGACTCAAAAGGTGCCAGTGATATTTACATGAAAGTTCATGTGCTTGATGATAATGGTGAGCCCGATAAACAAAACTTTTTTACTTGGATTCAAGGGCACTTGGATGGCATGGCAGGACTTACTGCTAAACAGCGTGCCGTTCTGGTCAACACAGGCAACGGTAAAGTTATTGTTCCAAGCCCTGATGATATTAATGCTATGGCAGAAAGAGCCCCTCAGACAGACTCTGAAGCTACTAGTGAACAGGGAGAAAACCATAACAACACTTCGACTACTTCTTCAGCAGATGATAGTGGTGATACTTCTAATCCAGGCACAAGTACAGATTCAAATACAACAACTTTACAAACCCAACCAACAAAAGAAACATTTTATTCATTACCCAGTTGGGTCCATGGGCAAGGAAACAACACTTCACAGGTTGGTACTCCTTCTGATCAACCTGTTTTAGTGAGTAAGGAAAAAGCTACACTAAATTCCACGCTTAATCCTTTTGAAGGCACAGACTTTGAGTGCCCCTCTGGATATAACCTAGTCAGCCTTAAAATAGCTTGTGCAGATTGTTTGGGTCCGGACATGGAAGGTTTTGGCTGGAGCAAAGAGCAATTAAAGGCAAACAATGAAACCCTTGAAAGTCAAGAGAACTATAAAATGTTGGATGATATTTTTGGGCCTAATACGGCTCAGACTTTATTGGCCTCTAAAGACGGTGCACAGCACACTATTAATATCTGCTTCAATGATGAAGAGTATATGGGTTACTTTGATGATGC